>JAKQLM010000189.1 GCA_029567145.1 Pseudomonadota bacterium | reverse complement strand
TTGCCGGTGCCTGCCGTGGCCTCTCGGATGCGTTTGCCGACGGAGGTGGAGCCGGTGAAGGCGATCTTGTCCACGGGCGCATCGACGAGGGCCGCGCCGGTGGTGCCGTCGCCGGTGACGATGTTGAGGACGCCTTTGGGTAGGCCCGCCTCGCGTGAGATCTCGGCGAAGAGGAGGGCGGTGAGGGGGGTGTATTCGGCGGGTTTGAGGACGATGGTGTTCCCGGCGGCCAGCGCGGGGGCGACCTTCCAGGCGAGCATGAGGAGCGGGAAGTTCCAGGGGATGATCGCGCCGCAGACACCCAAGGCGGTGAGGTCGGGGTGTTCGGAGGGGAGGAGCTGGGCGAGGCCGGCGTGGTAGGAGAAGTGGCGGGCGACAAGGGGGATGTCGATGTCGCGGGACTCGCGGATCGGTTTGCCGTTGTCGAGGGTTTCGAGGACGGCGAGAAGGCGGGAGTGTTTCTGGGTCAGTCTTGCCAGCGCATAGAGGTATTGGGCACGTTTGTGGGCGGGGAGTTTGGCCCATGCGGGTTGGTCGCGGCGGGCGGCGGCGACGGCGGCGGCGACGTCGCCCTCGGTGCCTTGGGTGATTTTCGCGAGGGGTTTGCCGGTGGCCGGGTTCGCCGTGGTGAAGGTCTGCCCCGGGGCGGTGAATTGGCCGTCGATGAAATGGCCGAAGCTGCCGTTGTGCCTGGCGATCCAGGCGAGGGCCTCGGTCGCGGATTCGGGGGCGGGGCCGTAGGCCATGCTGTCGAAGATTTCCTTGATGGTCATGGGATCAGTCCTTCGCCGTCGCGTGGGTGGGGGCGGTTATTGAATGGAGCGCGTTCCGCGCAAGACCTTGTCTCGCCTCTGCGCGCGAAGAGCGCGCAACCGGCTCGGGCGAAGGGCCTCCGGCGGGGATATTTGGGCCAGTATGAAAACGCGGGCGGTGGGCATGTCAGCCCATCGCGTGACGAAAGCCGGCGGAGTAGTGGCCGGTGAGGTGGTGTTCGAGTTGGCGTTCGATGTCGCCCAGAAGGCTGGAGGCACCGAAGCGGAAGAGGTCGGGTTGTAGCCAGGGGTGGCCGAGTTCGTCCTTCATCAGGGAGAGGTAGACGAGGGCGTCCTTGGCCTTGGCGATGCCGCCTGCGGGTTTGTAGCCGACCTTGAAGCCGGTTCTCGTCTCATACTCGCGGATGGCGCGGATCATGGTGAGGGAGACGGGGAGGGTGGCGTTGACGCCCTCTTTCCCCGTGGATGTCTTGATGAAGTCGGCCCCGGCCATCATGCAGATGAGGGAGGCGCGGGCGACGTTCCTGAGCGTGCCAAGCTCTCCGGTGGCGAGGATCGCCTTGACGTGAGCCTCGCCGCAGGCCTCGCGCATGTCGCGCATCTCGTCGTAAAGCGCCTGCCAGTTCTGCGTCAGGACGTGGCGGCGGGAGATGACGATGTCGATTTCCTTTGCGCCCGCTTTCACGCTTTCGCCGATTTCGGCGATGCGGAGTTTGTAGGGCGAGAGGCCCGCAGGGAAGCCGGTGGAGACGGCGGCGACCGGGATCGACGTGCCTTCCAGCGCGCGGACGGCGGTTTCCACCATCTCGTGATAGACGCAGACGGCGCCGGTGGTCAGGCCGGTCATGCCCAGCCGCTCCAGCATCCAGGGGGCGACCGGCTGGCGGGCCTTGGCACAAAGGCGCTGGACGCGGCCTGCGGTGTCGTCGCCTGAGAGGGTGGTCAGGTCGATGAGGCTGATCGCCTTCAAGAGCCAGGCGGCTTGGTAGTCCTTCTTCACCGACCGGCGGCCGGGCAGGGTGGCCGCGCGGCGTTCGATGGCCGAGGTGTTGGCCTGGACGCTGGCCACCCAGTCAAGGTCCAGCGCCATGCCGGAATTGCGGGCATGGGTGACCTGGGGGAGGAGGCCCGTCTGGGCCAGGGACTGCGTGTTCATGGGTTTCCCCGCCTTGTGCCGGAGGAAGCGTGCCGGATGCGGGCGACGATGCCATGCGGGGGGGCGGGGTGGCAAGGGGCGGGGTGGCTGATTTCTGACCATATGGTCAAAAATCAGGGATCGGGGCGTTCTTCGGCCAGCGTCGCCCAAGGGGTGCCGGTGCCGGGATCGGGCAGGTTCGGATCCGCCTCGCCGCGCAGGATCAGGGTCTTGGCCAGGAACAGGGCCGCGACGGGGGCGGTGAGGAGGAGGAAGAGGGTGATGAGGCCCTCTTGCCAGCTGATCTGGCCCTGACCGGCCAGGTCGAGGGCCGAGACGAGGAGGGCCGCGCCAACGCCGATGGTGGTGGCCTTGGTCGGCGCATGCAGGCGCTGCATCGGGCGCGGCAGGCGCAGGAGGCCGTAGGACCCGACGAGGGCGAAGAGGCCGCCGCCGATCAGGATGACGGACAGAAGAAGGTCAAGCAGGGTGGTCATTCGATGATGCTCCCCCTGAGGAGGTATTTGCAGTAGGCGACGGTGCCGACAAAGCCGGTGAGGGCGAAGAGGACGGCGACCTCCAGGTAAAGCCCGGTGCCTGCCCAGATGCCGTAGGCGACGACAAGGGCAAGGCTGTTCACGGTCATCGTGTCCAGCGTCAGGATGCGGTCGGTGACCGTGGGCGCGGTCAAAAGTCGCCAGAGGTTCAAGACCAGCGAGACCGCGATGCAGGCGAAGAAGAACAGCAGGGCATAGGGCAGGATCATTGGAAAATCCTTTGCAGCCGGGATTCGTAGCGCGCCTTGATGTCGTCACGGGTGGCGTCGGGGTCGGGGGCGTGCAGCGCATGGACCAGAAGCGCGCGGCCACAGGCGGACATGTCGGCGGTCAGCGTGCCGGGGGTCATGGTGATGGTCCCGGCGAGAAGGCTGATCGCCTCGGGCGAGGTGAGGTCGAGGGGGACTGTGATCCAGGCCGACTGGATCTTTGCCCGGGGCATGAAAAGGACGATGCGCGCGACCTGGAAGTTGGCGACGATCACGTCCCAGAGGACGAGAAGGCTGTAAGAGGCCAGGCGCAGCGGGTGCTTGACCTTGGGTCGGTCGGGCCACCAGGCCGTCGTGAGAAGCGGGATCACGGTGCCAAGCACCGCGGCCAGCACCAGCGAGCCGAGTTTGAGCTCGTTCACCAGCAGGAACCACAGGACGATCAGCGTCAGCGTCAGGAACGGGTGGGGAAAGAGGCGCTTCATTGGCCTTCCCCCAGCCGGTTGGCGTCGATGTAGGCTTCAGGCGCGTGCAGGGTCTGGGCCGTGGCAGCAAGCCAGTCGGTGATCGGGCCTGCCAGAAGGGTCAGGGCGGCGAGGGTTGCCAGCAGCGCAAGGGTCGCGGCGATGGCAAGCGGCTCGGTCGGCGCGGGTGTCGGGGTGTCGGTTGTCGGAGTGTGGGGGGCGGGTTTCCAGAACACGAGCGACCCGGCGCGGGAGAAGCCGAGGATCATCAGGAAGGAGGAAACGAGGATGACGCTCCAGATCAGGGGGGCCTGGGCGCGGAAGGCGTCGAGGATCAGCAGTTTGCCGATGAAGCCTGACAGGGGCGGCATTCCGGCAAGGGCGATGGCGGCGGCCATGAAAAGGGCGGAGATCAGGCCGGATTGGGCGATGGCGGGGGCCTCGGCCAGCTGGGGATGGGCGCGGCGGCGGGTGACAAGGTCGGCCACCAGGAACAGGGCGGCGGTCGCAAGGGTGGAGTGCAGGATGTAGTACAGGGCTGCTGCGGTGGTCGCGGGCGTGAAGGCGGAAATGGCAAGGAAGGCGGTGCCCATCGAGGCGATCCCGGCGAAGGCGGCCAGCCTTGGCAGCGTGGCCGCACCAAGGACGCCGATCGCGCCGACAGCAAGGGTGATCAGCGCGGCGGGTTGCAGGAGGTGCCCGATCAGGTCGCCGGTGGCGGGCAGGGTTTCGGGGAAGACCAGGGTGCCGAAGCGCAGGGTGGCGTAGGCGCCGATCTTGGTCATCACGGCGAACAGGGCGGCGACGACCCCCGGCGCGTTGGCATAGGTGCCGGGAAGCCAGAACTGCAACGGCACCAGCGCGCCCTTGATCGCGAAGACCAGGATCAGCATGACGGCGGCCACGCGGAGCAGCGCGGTGTCACCCTCGGGCAAGAGCGGCAGCTTTGCCGCAAGGTCGGCCATGTTGAGCGTGCCGGTGACCCCATAAAGCAGCGCCAGGGCAAAGAGGAACAGGGACGAGCCGACAAGGTTGAAGGCGATGTACTGGATGCCCGCGCGGGTGCGCGTCTGGCCCCCGCCGTGGATCATCAACCCGTAGGAGGCGATCAGGAGGACCTCGAAGAAGACGAAGAGGTTGAAGGCGTCGCCGGTCAGGAAGGCCCCGGCAATGCCCATCAGAAGGAACATGAGAAGCGGGTGGAAATGCGCGCCCTTGCGGTCCCAGCCCGAGCCGATGGCGTAAAGCGTGACGGGGAGCGCGAGGACCGCAAGAAGCGCGACCATCAGCGCCGACAGCCGGTCAAGGACCAGCACGATGCCGAAAGGGGCGGGCCAGTCGCCAAGGAAATACGCCTGCGGCCCGTCGGTCGCGGCAAGGAGAAGGGCCAGCGCGATGGCGTTCAGCGCAAGGATCGCGGCAAGGCTGGCGATGCGCTGCAGCGCGAGGTTGCCGCGCAAGGCGATGACCATCACGGCCGCGACCAAGGCGGGCAGGACGACAGGGGCGATGATCCAGTGGCTCATCCTGGCACCCCGGCGCGGGTTCGGGCGGTTTTCAGATCGAGCGCTGGCGCGCAAGCCTTTTGTCTCGCCTCTGGCGCAAGCGCCAACCGGCGCGGGCGAAAGGCCTTGGGCGGGGATATTTGGGCAAATGTGAAGCGGCGGGGGCGGTGGGTCATTTCGGGTCCCCCTCGCCCGCGTCAAGGTCGATGCGGTCGTGGCCGGCTTGCAGGTGCCCGGCGATGGCCATGATCATGATGACGGCGGTCATCCCGAACGAGATCACGATGGCGGTCAGGACCAGCGCCTGTGGCAGGGGATCGGCGGGCGTGTCGGTCTGGCCGATGATCGGGGCGGCGTTCACCGCAAGGCGACCGGAGGTGAACAGGAACAGGTTGACGGCATAGCTGAAGAAGGTGAGGCCAAGGATCACCGGAAAGGTGCGCTGGCGCAGCATCAGGTAAAGCCCCACGGCGGCAAGGGTGCCGATGGCGCTGGCAAGCAGGGCTTCCATCAGCGGGCCCCCCCTTCGGTGTCATAGGCGCGGGTGTTGACGCCTTCGCCGGTTCGGCGGGCCAGCCGCGACAGCGAGGCGAGCGCCAGAAGGACCGCGCCAAGGACGCAAAGGAAGACGCCAAGGTCGAAGATCGCGGCGGTGGCGAGTTCAAACTCCTCCAGCGGCCAGAGGTGGACGTAGTCGTAGCCCGAGGTGAGGAACGGCAGGCCGAACAGCCAGGGGCCAACCCCGGCGAGCGAGGCGACAAGCACGCCCCAGCCGATCAGGACATGATGGTCATAGCGCTGGCGGGCGTGGCTCCAGTCATAGCCCGAGGCCATGTACTGCATCAGATAGGCGATGGCAAAGACCAGGCCCGCAACGAAGCCGCCGCCGGGCAGGTTGTGGCCGCGCAGGTAGATGTAGACGCCGACCATCATCGCCATGGGCAACAGCAGTCGGGTCGCCACGACCAGCATCATCGGGTGGCGGTCGCCGGATTCCTTTTCGGGGATCATTGCGGCCAGGCGGCGAGTGACGGCAGGGCTGCGCAGCAGGCTTTGCGACAGGGCGAAGATCACCAGCGCGGCGATGCCGAGGACGATGATCTCGCCGAACGTGTCATAGCCGCGGAAGTCGACGATGATGGTGTTGACGGCGTTGGTGCCTCCGGCCCCCGGTTTCGATTGCGCCAGGTGGAAGGCCGAGATCGGATCGAAGGCGGGCGCGCGGGTCATCATCGCAAAGGCCAGCCCGCCCACGCCAAGGCCCGCGATGGCGGCGATCCCGGCATCCCGCAGACGGCGCGGCATCGGGCTTTCTGCCGGCGTGTCCTTGGGCAGGAAATGCAGCGCGAGAAGCATGAGGAGGATGGTCACCACCTCGACCGAGACTTGGGTCAGGGCAAGGTCGGGGGCGGAGAAGAGGACGAAAAGCGGGGCGATAAGGAGGCCGACGACTCCTGTCAGGATCAGGGCGGCGATGCGGCTGCGGTGCAGGATGGGCGTGGCGAGGGCTGCGAGGATCAGGATGGCCCAGACCGCAAGCACCATCGGGTTGACGGGAAGCAGCGCGCGGGTGCCGGGGGTGTGGCTGCCGGTGGTGAAGGCCCAAAGGGCTGTGGCGGCGATGGCAAGCACGGCCAGGCTGACCGCACGCCCGAAGCTGCCGTTGTGCAGGCCCTCGGTCACGCGGCGGGCCAGGGCGGCAAGCGGCTTGATCACGCCGTCGAACAGGCGCTTGGCCTCGGGGCGGGGGGTGGCGTCCCAGAGCGCGCGCAGGCGCGGGTAGGCGCCAAGGGCCATCAGGCCGCCGCCAATGGCGACAAGCGACATCCAGAGCGCGGGGGCGTCCAGCCCGTGCCAGTGGGAGATGTGGACGTGGACGGGGTCCCCGGTCACGGCGCTGGCGGCGGCGTCCACCAGCCAGGCGGCGCTGAGCATGGGGAAAAGGCCGATGACCACGACCAGCACGGCAAGGAGGGCCGGGGCCGCCCAGAGGCCAGGGCCGGGGTCGTGCGGCTGGTGGGGATAGTCGGTGCGGACAGGGCCAAGGAAGCCGTGGGCCAGGAAGCGGAAGCTGTAGGCGACCGAGAAGAGCGCGCCGATCGTGGCGAGGGTGCCCATCGCCCAGGGGGCCAGCCATTGGGTGTGGGCGGCTTCTTCCAGCATCAGTTCCTTGGACAGGAACCCGTTCAGCGGCGGAATGCCCGCCATGGACAGCGAGGCGAGGGTGACGATGCCAAAGGTGATCGGCATCAGGGTGCGCAGGCCGCCAAGGCGGCGCAGGTCGCGGGTCTGCGCCTCGTGGTCCACGATCCCGGCGGACATGAAGAGCGCGGCCTTGAAGGTGGCGTGGTTGAGGATGTGAAACACGGCAACGGTCGCGGCGGCCTTGGTGCCAAAGCCCAGCAGCATGGTGATCAGGCCCAGGTGGCTGACGGTGGAAAAGGCCAGAAGCGCCTTGAGATCGTCCTTGAACAGCGCGATCTTGGCGGCCATGACCATGGTCACAAGGCCCGCGGTCGACACGATCCAGAACCATTCCGGCGTCCCGGCAAGGACGGGCCACATCCGCGCCATCAGGAACAGGCCCGCCTTCACCATGGTGGCCGAATGCAGGTAGGCCGACACCGGGGTCGGGGCGGCCATGGCGTGCGGCAGCCAGAAATGGAACGGGAACTGCGCCGATTTGGTGAAGGCCCCGAGAAGGATCAGGATCAGCGCGGGCAGATACCAGGGCGAGGCCTGGATCAGGTCCTTCTGTTCAAGGATCACCGTCAGGTCGTAGCTGCCGACGATGTTCCCCAGGATCAGCATCCCCGCGATCATCGCAAGGCCGCCGCCGCCCGTCACCGCCAGCGCCATCCGCGCGCCCTGGCGGCCTTCGGGCAGGTGCTTCCAGTAACCGATGAGGAGGAAGGACGACAGCGACGTCAGCTCCCAGAAGATCAGGAGGAGCAGGATGTTGTCGGACAGCACAATCCCCAGCATCGCGCCCTGAAACAGCAGAAGGTAGGTGTAGAACTGCCCCATCGGGTCGCGGGCGGACAGGTAGAAGCGGGCGTAAAGGATGATCAGAAGGCCGATGCCAAGGATCAGCCCGGCGAACAGAAGGCCCAATCCGTCCAGAAAGAACGTGGCGTTCAGGCCAAGCGCGGGCAGCCAGTCGATCCGGGTCTGGACGATGTCGCCCGACAGCACGGCGGGCGCGTGGCGGGCCAGAAGAAGCAGCGCCAGAAGGCTGACCGCGCCGGCGCTGGCCGCACAGGCATTGCGGCCTGCGCGGATCATCAGGCCGGGAAGCAATGCCCCAAGAAAAGGCAGCGCCGCGATCAGGGCTAGGGACATGCGGGGCGGGGTCCTCGTCGTGGCTGGCGTTCTGGGGCGCAGATTGCGTCGCGGCGGGTTTCAGACGATCTGGGGCCTGCGTCAAGCGATTCAAGGCCTTTGCCCCCGATTGTCACGCGTTTTGCCGGATCGGGGGGCCGTCCTCGGGGGCATCGAGCCCCGCTCGGACGGCGCTGGCGCATCCCGGATTCCGGGCGTCGCGCTGCGGGATGAGCCGAAGCCTCCGGCGGGAGTATTTCAGCAAGAGCAACTGCACAGCCAGCGCGCGCCCCGCCCGACGAGACTTTTCGTCTGGGCATGATGTCCCACGCCGGGCGGGGCGACTTGCTCTTTGCGGTCATCGGGACTCCTCCCTGTACCGCAGGACCAGACTGCGCCCGGCAGGGTTAAGAAAGCCTTGCGCAGATTGCTCTTTTGAAAATACTCCCGCCGGAGGCGCCGACATTCGGGCAGCGCTTGGCAGGCAAGACCCGGCGAGACCTTGGTGCCGGGACCCGCGGAGCCAAGCGGGCGCAAGCCTGCGCAGGCGACCCAAGGGACGTGCGGCGGAACGCCGCCCCGGTTGCAAACCGTCAGGCGGCTTCGGTCACGCCTTCGGGCAGTTTCGCGCCGGTCATGAAGGCCACGGCGTCCGACATGGTGTAGTCCGAGGGCTTGATCACGCACAGCCGCTTGCCAAGGCGGTGGATGTGGATGCGGTCGGCCACCTCGAACACATGCGGCATGTTGTGGCTGATCAGGATGATCGGGATGCCGCGCGATCGAACATCGCGGATCAGTTCCAGCACCCGACGGCTTTCCTTGACCCCCAACGCGGCGGTCGGTTCGTCCAGGATCACCACCTTGGACCCGAAGGCCGCTGCGCGGGCCACGGCGACGCCCTGACGTTGGCCGCCCGACAGCGTCTCGACTGCCTGGTTGATGTTCTGGATCGTCATCAGCCCCAGCTCGTTCAGCTTTTCCCGCGCGAATTTCTCCATCCGCGCGCGGTCCAGCTTGCGGAAGACCGTGCCCATGATCCCGGGTTTGCGCAATTCGCGGCCCATGAACATGTTGTCGGCGATGGACAGCGCGGGCGACATGGCAAGGGTCTGGTAGACCGTTTCGATCCCCGCCGCGCGGGCCTCGATCGGGGTCTTGAAGGCGATCTCCTTGCCGTCAAGCCAGATCTGCCCCTCGTCAGGCGTCACCGCCCCCGAGATCGCCTTGATCAGCGTCGACTTGCCTGCGCCGTTGTCGCCGATCACGGCGAGGATCTCGCCGGGATAAAGCTCGAAGTCGCAGTTGTTCAGCGCGGTGACCTTGCCGTAGCGCTTGGTCAGGCCTTTTGCGTTCAGGATGGGTTCCATCAGCCAGACACCTTTCTGATCCACTGGTCCACGGCGACGGCGAAGATGATCAGCACGCCGATAAGGAAGAAGGTCCATTGCGGGTCGGTGCCGACAAGGCGCAGGCCCATTTCGAAGACGCCGACGATGAGGGCGCCGAAGAACATGCCGACGATGCTGCCGCGCCCGCCGAAGAGGGAGATCCCCCCGATCACCACGGCGGTGATCGACTGGATGTTGCCAAGCTGGCCCGTCGAGGCCGTGGGCGAGACCGAGCCGAAGCGGCCGATCATCACCCAGCCCGCGATGGCGCAGAACAGGCCGGCCAGGGCATAGACCTGGATCAGCACCTTTTTCGTGGGCACGCCCGCCAGTTCCGCCGCTGCCGGGTCGTCGCCCGTGGCATAGACATAGCGGCCCCAGGCGGTGTGGCGCAGGACATAGGACATGATGGCGACCAGCGCGATCATCAGGAACACGGCGAACAGCACCTTGACGCCGGTCCCCGCGACCGCGTCCGTCGTGAAGAACACGCTGTCGGTCACCGCCGGGTCGGGCTTTGACCCATCGGCGTTCATCGGCAGGCCGTAGAAGGTCACGTCATTGCCCCAGAAGCCCAGGGCGGGCGCGTTCGCCTCGACATCGGACGACCGGATCGTCTCGTTCGCGGAAAAGATGAAGTTGGCGGCCAAGAGGATCTGCCAGGTGCCAAGCGTGACGATGAACGGGGGCAGGCGCATCCGCGCGACCAGCCAGCCGTTCGCGGCCCCCATCAACAGGCCGCACAGCAGGCCGAAGGCGACGGCGGCGACGGCGGGCAGCTTGAAGAGAAACGAGAATTCCAGAGCCGGCACATAGTACGAGATCACGTCGGGCATCGAGATCGTGATCCCGGTGATGCCGACAAAGCCCATGATGACCGAACAGAACACCGCAATCGCCCCGACCGACAGGTCGATCCCGGCGGTCAGCACGACGATGGCCTGCGCACAGCCCAGGATGCCGACGATGGCGATCTGCTGCAGGATGGTCGACAGCGTGCCCGCCTTGAAGAAGTTGTCGGCGGCAAAGCCGAAGATCACCAGCGCGACCAGCAGCACGATCATCGGCACGGCCGAGGGCGTCTGGTGCAGCCAGTGCTGCAGCTTCTTCAGGGCACTTTCCGGCTCGTGGAACTCGGCTACCGTTTCGGCGGCGCCTTTCAGCCCGGCCTCGTAGGTGCCCGAGACCGACTTTGCGTCGTTCGTCATGCGATCCCCTCCCATAGGGTCCGTTGGTCGGGCCCAGGTGTGCCAAGGGCGGCGCGATGGCCGCCCTTGACGTCAGTCTTGGCCAGACAGGCCGTACCAATCAATACTTGATTGGGCTTAGCCCCAGCAAAGCTCGGTGCCCTTGGCGGTGTCGATCGATTCGACTCCGTCCACGGGCTTGTCGGTGATCAGGGCCACGCCGGTGTCGAAGAAGGCCTTGCCTTCGGTCGGCGCGGGCTTGGTGCCGTCAGCGGCGAACTTGGCGATGGCTTCCACGCCAAGCGCGGCCATCTGCAGCGGGTACTGCTGCGAGGTGGCGCCGATCACGCCGTCCTTGACGTCCGCCACACCCGGGCAGCCGCCGTCGACCGAGACGATCAGCACGCCTTCCTTGCCCGCGGCCTTCAGCGCCTCGAAGGCACCGGCGGCAGAGGGTTCGTTGATCGTGTAGACGACGTTGATGTCCGGGTCCTTGGCCAGCAGGGCTTCCATCGCCTTCAGGCCGCCTTCTTCGTTGCCGGCGGTGACTTCGTTGCCGACGATGCGCGGGTCGGTTTCGTCGCCCCACTTGGCGATGTCGACGGTGTCGATGCCCATCCCGGTCAGGAAGCCCTGGTCGCGCAGAACGTCAACCGACGGCTGGCTGATCGCCAGGTCAAGCATCGCGATCTTGGCGTTGGCGGCTTCGGCGCCCAGCGTGGCGTTCGCCCACTGGCCGATCAGAAGGCCGGCCTGGAAGTTGTCGGTCGCAAAGGTCGCGTCCGCAGCGTCGATCGGGTCCAGCGGCGTGTCCAGCGCGATCACCAGAACGCCGGCGTCGCGGGCGGCCTTGACCGAATCGACGATGGCCTTGGTGTCCGAGGCGGCGATCAGGATGCCCTTGGCCCCGTCGGCGACGCAGGCTTCGATGGC
>JAKQLM010000149.1 GCA_029567145.1 Pseudomonadota bacterium | reverse complement strand
ATCCGGGTTCTTGCGACCATGCGCGAAGGTGAGACGTCGCGGGTGCTGACCTACCAGGGCTTTCTTCTGCGCCAGACTGGCCGGATCGAAGACGGCATTGCCTCCTATGAGCGTGCCATTTCCCTGGACCCCGGCAACATTCTCGCCCGCAGCTACTACGGCCAGCTTCTCGTCCAGATGGACGAACTTGCGATGGCCGAGGATCAGTTGACCCAGATCCGCGCCCATGGCGGCAGCGGCACCTGGGCCGAGACCGCCCTTTCGACCGCGATCAAGACCGGAGTGACCTACACCTTCTGACCCCAGCGGAGGACCCGATGAAGCCAGTGCTCAACCTTGCCGTCCTTGCCTTTGCTTTGCTGCCCACGCTCGCCTTTGCAGAGTGCCGGGGCGAACATTCTGACCAGACTGCCGCAAGCTGCATCGCGGGCACGACCTGGGATGCGACCAAGGGGACCTGCATCGCCAATCCCACGAGCTGATCGTCGGGCGTCAAGCCGCCGTTAACCCGGCGGTGTCAGGGTCGCATCGACAGGATTCGATGAGGACCCGATGCCGCAGGACATGGTGCCGCTTGCCCAGATCACCCCGGTGCGCCAGCTCGCGACTCTCGCCCCCTTGCCGAAGCGGGCGCTGACCTCGCGGCAGAAGGCGGCCGTGATCGTGCGCTATCTGCTGACCGAGGGGACCTCGCTTCCCCTGTCCACCTTGCCCGAACACATGCAATCGGCCCTTGCCGAGCAGATGGGCCAGATGCGGATGATCGACCGCACCACGCTGGACGATGTGGTGTCCGAGTTCCTGGCCGAACTGGAATCCGTCGGCCTCGCCTTCCCCGGCGGCATCGAAGGCGCACTGTCGATGATGGATGGCCACATTTCGCAATCCGCCGCCTCACGCCTGCGCCGCATGGCCTCGGCCTCGTCCAAGGTTGACCCCTGGGAACGCATCACCGCCCTGCCCATCGACCGCCTGCTGCCGATCCTGACGGATGAGGCGATCGAGGTTGGTGCCGTCATGCTGTCAAAGCTGCCCGTCCCGAAGGCCGCCGAAATCCTTGGCCGCCTGCCCGGCGAACGGGCGCGCCGCGTGGCCTATGCGGTATCGATGACCGGCAACACCGACCCCGAAACCGTGCGCCGGATCGGGGCGGCCCTGCTGGCCGAACTTGACAACCAACCCGCCCGCGCCTTTG
>JAKQLM010000078.1 GCA_029567145.1 Pseudomonadota bacterium | reverse complement strand
CAGCCTGGTCGGCGACCTGATCAACCCGATCATCGGCCTGATCCTGGGCGGCATCAACTTCTCGGACATGTTCCTTGATCTTTCGGGCACGGCCCCGGCCTCGCTGGCCGCCGCCAAGGATTCGGGCGCTGCCGTCTTTGCTTATGGCGCCTTCGTCACCGCCCTCATCAACTTTGTCATCATCGGCTTTGTCGTGTTCATGTTGGTGAAGTTCATGAACCGGCTGATGCCGAAGAAGGAAGAGGCTCCGGCCGCCCCGGCCGAGCCGACCGAGGCTGACCTTCTGAAGGACATCCTGGCCGAGCTGAAGAAGAAGTAACGCCAGAAGGCCCGCGAAATCGCTTTCGCGGGCCTTTTCGGTCAGGCCAGGGCCGGGTGGCGCGGGCGCAGGTACCAAAACCACAGACGATAGGCCCAAAGCCCGACCAGCGGCCCGAAATGCACCGCCGCCGGGGGCCAGCTGCCCCAGTTGTGCAGCGCGGCCCAGTGGATCAGCACCAGAACGGCGGCAGGATAAGACAGGCGCTGCAGCGTCTTCCAGCCGGTGTGCAGCCAGCGTTGCGCGGCATTGTTCGACGTGATTGCCAGCGGCACAAAGATCAGCATCGCCACCCAGCCGGTCCAGATTTCGGTCTTGGGCAGCGCCTCGATGATCCGGTCCAGCGTGCCCCGGTCGATCACATAGACCAGCGTATGCAGGGCCGCGTAGACAAAAGCCGCCACCTCGATGTCGCGGCGGTGATGCACGAGCCAGCGCGGCCACTGGCGGCCCTTGAACAGCAGCATCAGGCCCGAGGCCATCATGCCGATGATCATGAACCGCGCGGCCCATTCGCCGGTCGGATGCAGAAGGCGGTGAAAAGCCTGCGCATCATCGCCCAGAAGCGGACCGATCATGCCAAGCGCGGGCAGGGAAAGGACGACCCAAAGGATCAAGGTCGCGGGTTTGTAGCCAAGAACTGTCATGGGGCACCTGTTGTCTGGTGCCCCATATACGCTGCGGCGCGGCAGTTCCGTCGCGTCAGATCGCCAAGGCTTCGGCGGCCGAGATCACTGGCAGACCCAGCGCCACACCGACCGCGTCATAGGTCAGCTTTCCGGCGTGAACGTTCAACCCGGCCAACAGATGCTTGTCCTCGGCGCAGGCCTTTTTCCAGCCCTTGTCGGCCAGGGCCAGCATGAACGGCATCGTCGCGTTGCCCAGGGCTTGCGTCGAAGTCCGCGCAACGGCCCCCGGCATGTTGGCGACGCAGTAGTGCATGATCCCGTCAACCTCGTAGATCGGGTCCTGGTGGGTGGTGGCGCGCGACGTCTCGAAACATCCGCCCTGGTCGATGGCGACGTCGACCAGGGCCGAGCCGGGCTTCATCGACTTCAGCTGCGCCCGGGTCACCAGCCTGGGTGCGGCCGCCCCGGGGATCAACACCGCGCCGATCACCATGTCGGCGGTGGGCAGCAGTTGGGCAAGCGCACCGGCGCTGGAATACTGGGTGACAAGCTGGCCATGAAAGATGTCGTCCAGATAGCTTAGCCGCGGGACCGACCGGTCAAGGACAGTGACGCGGGCGCCCATGCCGACCGCGACGCGCGCGGCTGCGGTGCCGACGACCCCGCCGCCGACGATCACCACATTGGCCGGGGCGACACCGGGCACGCCCCCAAGAAGCGTTCCGCTGCCGCCGTTCGCCTTCTGCAGCGTCCAGGCCCCGACCTGCGGGGCAAGCCGACCCGCGACTTCGGACATCGGGGCCAGCAGCGGAAGGCCGCCGCGCGCGTCGGTCACGGTTTCATAGGCGATGCAGGTGGCCCCGCTGGCCAGGAGATCGTGGGTCTGCTCTGGATCGGGGGCAAGGTGCAGGTAGGTGAACAGGACCTGCCCGGGACGCAGGCGCTTGCGTTCCACGGCCTGCGGTTCTTTGACCTTCACGATCATGTCGGCCTGGGCAAAGACCTCATCGGCGGTGGCCAGGATCGTCGCCCCGGCACCAGCATAGTCGGCGTCGCTGAACCCAGCACCAATGCCGGCCTTGGTTTCGACCAGCACAGTGTGGCCATGCGCCACGGCCTCGCGCGCGGCGTCGGGGGTCATGCCGACCCGGAACTCCTGCGGCTTGATCTCTTTCGGGCATCCGATCTTCATGTCTGTCTCCCTGCGGGATGGTCCCGGCTTTGTGTGTTTGTGGACCCAGTCTTTGCCTCTTCCGGCGGCAATGCTTTGAATTCTGGGTGACGCCGGGGCTGTCCCGCAGTAGATTTCTGCATGAAACGACCCAGTGGCCGAAGGATTTCCCACGAACATGGACCTTGACGCGACAGACCGCCGGATCCTGACCGTGCTGCAAAAGGACGGGCGGATCACCAACGCCGAGCTGTCCGAGGCCGTCAATCTGTCCCCTTCCGCCTGTCACCGCCGCGTGCAGCGGCTGGAGGAAGAGGGCTACATCGCCGGATATGTCGCGCTTCTGGACACCCGCAAGATGGGGCGACTGACGACCGTCTTTGTGGAAATCACCCTGCAAAGCCAGGCCGAGGACCTGCTGGACGCCTTTGAACGCGAAGTCGCCCGGGTCCCCGACTTGCTGGAATGTCACCTGATGGCGGGCACGGCGGACTACCTGCTGAAGATCATGGCCGAGGATACCGAGGACTTCGCCCGCATCCACCGCCAGTTCCTTTCGCGCCTGCCGGGGGTGCGCCAGATGCAGTCGTCGTTTGCGCTGCGGACGGTCGTCAAGACCACGGCGCTGGCGGTCTAGGGTCGGTAGAGCATCAGCTTGGCGACGGAAAACCCGGCCAGGAAGATCAGCAGCGCCAGCAGCGCCGTGCGCAGGATGTTGGGCCGCGCGGGGTGTTCCGTGGGCGTCGGCGGCACCACCACCTGAAAGAAGTTGCGCCCCAGGGCTGCGTCCTGCCGTGCCTTTTCCGCCGACTGCAACGCGGTGGACAGGGTTTCCTCGCCGATCCGGACCTCCAGCAGGGCAAGCTCATAGTCCAGAAGCAGCGCGTTCAGTGACGGATCGTCGCCCGGGTCGTCGCTGACAAGTTGCGCCCGCTGCTCGGCGATGCGTTCGTTCAAAAGCCGTTCGCGTTCACGCAGACGGTCGGCCTGCACGGTGTCGCCGGTCCCGGACACTTCGGCGGCCTCGATCTCTCCGCGCAAAGTCTGGGATTCCTGGGTCAGCGACTCGATCGAGGCGAAGACGCCCTCGACCCGTGCCCGGGGGTCGATTTCGCCGCTGTCGATCTGCATCTGCGTCAGGGCCGCCTGAGCGTTGCGCAACTGCGCCCGCGCATCCGCCACCGCGCGGTCGGCCTGGGCGACACGTTCCGAAAACAGCTCGTCTGCCAGACGGTTGATATGGTCGGCGGTGGTGTCGATCACCCGTTGCGACAGGTCGATGGTTTCGGACGGCGTGGGGGCGTGAATGTACAGCGTGATCAGCCCGTTCTGGATGTTGATTGCCGCGTCGACGTAATTGCCGAACTGGGCATGGTGCGACAGGCCCAGCAACGGCACCTCGCGCAGGCGGAGGACCGGGTCGATCGCGTCGCTGGAAAAGCGCGAGACCACACCCGCGTCCTCTTCCAGCCGCTGCATCAAGGCGCGGGACTTGATGAATTCAAAGGCCTGGAACGCCTCGTTCAAATTCGCGCCGCTGGCAAAGGCGGGCAAGATGCCCCCCAGATCAGCCCCGTTGTCCGCCCCCGCCTTGGTCACCATCACCACCGACCGCGCCTCGTACATCGGGGTCGCGACCAGCGCCATGTAGGCGGTGATCAGCAGCGTCGGAGCCAGCACGAACGCGGCAAGCTGCATGATCAGCCGGCGTTTGCGACGACGGGCCAGGTCGACCAGCCGCTGCCGCGCGGCGGCGATGGCGTCCGCGGTCGGCAACAGCTTGCGCGCCTCTTCGACCCGGGCGGCAGCGTCCGCCTCGGCCTGGCGCTCTCGGGCCTCTTTTGCCTCGGCGATCCGGGCCTGACGGTCGATCTCGGCCTTTTCCAGCCGCTGACGACGCTCTTCCTCGGCCACGCGGGCGCGGTCCTCACGCCACTTTTGCAGGCGCTCATCCTCGGGTTTGCTTGGGTCGGGGGCTTGCTCAGTCATCCAGGACCTCCGCGAAGGCGGGCGCGTACAGGGGGTTGGCCGCGACCAGGGCCGCCTGCCCCGCCGCAAGATCGGGACAGGGGATCAGTCGCCCTGCAATCAGAACATGGAACCGCTGGCAGAACCGGGCGATCTGCTGCGGGTTCGACGACAAGAACACCAACCCGGCGGTTTCAAGCCGTTGCAGCAAAAACGCCTCGGACAGGTCGCGCTGGCGGTCCAGGCCAAAGCCGATGGTGTCATCGGCAATATAGGTGTCGCAGGTCACCCCCGCCGCCAGACACCAGGCCACCGCCGCCCGTTGCGCGGGCGAGACGGTCTTCATCGGCCGGTGCAGGATCGGCGTCAGGCTGCCCAAAAGCTCGCATAACGCGGTCAGGGACAAGGGGTCCTCGCCCGTCAGCCGGGCGATGATGCCGATGTTTTCGGCGACCGTCAGGTCGGGATGCAGCGCCCCCGCCGATCCCAGCGGCCAGGACAGCCGCCCCCGGCGCAGGACCGCCCCGCTGTCGGGCTGGTCGATCCCGCACAACAACCGCGCGATCACCGACTTGCCGGACCCGCGCGCCGCCAGGATGCCGACCCGCTCCCCGGCGCCGATCACCAGCGAGGTCGGGGCCAGGATGTCCTGCGGGCCATCGGCATCGAACCCCCGGCGCGAGGCGTCGATCAGCGTGATCATATCCGGTGCCTCGCCGCGTTTCGGGCCCGCAGCACGCGCCCGACCGGGACCGAGGCAAGATAGCAGCCCAGCGCCACCGCCAGCGGGTACCAGGCATCCGAGATCGGTGAAGTGTAGCCCAGGAAGAACCCTTCGCGCAGAATCTCGATCGTGTGGAACAGGGGGTTCCACCACAGCGCCGCCTGCGCCGCGCCCCCCAGTTCGGTAGCGGTGAAGAACACGCCCGACAGCCAGAACATCGGCCGCAGCGCCAGCGGGATCGCGCGCGACAGCGTGTCGGACCACTGGCCCAGCGTCGCGGCCAGATGCCCGAACCCGGTCCCCAGCGCCCAGGCCAGCGCCAGCCCCAGGATGACGCGCAAGGGGTCGGCGGGCAGCGGCGCGGCCAGCGCCAGAAGGATCCCCCCGAACAGGACGACGGACAGGATGATGGTGTTCATCAGCTCCAAGATCGCCGAGGCGACCAGGATGTCCGCAGGTCCGACCGGCTGGATATAGGACAGGTAGCGGTAGGCGATGACCGACCGCATGAGCGAGCTGATCGTCTGGCGGAACACCGCATAGGGCAGGATGCCGCTGGCCACGAACAGCGCCATCGGCGCATGGATCGGCACGCTGCGGCCCAGGTACTGAAACGCCAGCACCACGATCCCGATCCAGGCGACCGGGGTGACAAAGGCCCACAGCGACGACAGCGCCCCGCCGGAAAAGCGGGTCTTGCGTTCGCGCACCACCAGCGCGGCCCAGCGGTCAAGCGGGCCGGCAGGGGTCAGGCCAGTAGAAGTCAGGATTGCACCGTTCGCTTCCAAAGGCATCCTTTCCGGGTCTGCCCCGCGGGGGACCTACACACGGTAATACTCACGGTACCAGGTTACGAAATTGGCAACGCCGTCGCGGACTTCGGTTTCCGGCCGATAGCCGGTCAGGCGCTGCAGAAGGCTGCAATCCGCCCAGGTCTCGGGGACGTCGCCTTTCTGCATCTCCATGAAATTTTTTGGAATTTCCATGCCAAGCGCCCGCTCGACCTCGGATATGAAGTCCATCAGCGGCACGCGGGTGCTGTTGCCGATGTTGACCACACGGTAGGGCGCGACCGGGGAAAGGCTGTCGCCCGGGACCGGGTCCGCCGTCCCCGGCAGGGCGGGCGGCGTGTCGATCAAAAGCCGGATCGCGCGGACAAGGTCGGTGACATAGGTGAAATCCCGGGCCATCCGCCCGTGGTTGTAGACGTCGATCGCCTCGCCAGCCAGGGCGGCGCGGACGAACTTGTACAACGCTAGGTCGGGGCGGCCCCAGGGACCATAAACGGTGAAGAACCGGAACATCGTTGTCGGCATCTTCCACAGATGGGCGTAGCTGTGCGCCATCTCCTCATTCGCCTTCTTGGTCGCGGCATA
>JAKQLM010000073.1 GCA_029567145.1 Pseudomonadota bacterium | reverse complement strand
TGCTTCCTGATCGGCGAAAGCCTGATGCGGCAGGCCGATGTGGCCGAAGCGACGCGCGCAATCCTGGCCAAGCCGCTGACCGCGCAGGGGGGCCTGTGAGCGGCCTGTCCCATTTCGACGACCAGGGCCAGGCGCATATGGTCGATGTCTCGGGCAAGGCGGTGACCGACCGCATGGCCGTCGCCGTTGGCGCGGTCCGGATGAGCGTCGAGACTTTGGCCCTGATCACCGAAGGCCGCGCGAAAAAGGGCGACGTGCTGGCGGTCGCCCGGCTGGCCGGGATCATGGCGGCGAAGAAGACCGCCGATCTGATCCCGCTGTGCCACCCCCTGCCGATCACCAAGGTTGCACTTGAACTGACCGCCGATGCCTCGCTTCCCGGGGTCCGGATCGAGGCGACAGTCAAGACCTCGGGCCAGACCGGGGTCGAGATGGAGGCGCTGACCGCCGTGTCGGTCGCGGCGCTGACGGTCTACGACATGGTCAAGGCGGTGGAAAAGTCGATGGTGATCGACGGCATCCGGCTGATCCTGAAAGATGGCGGTAAATCAGGTCGTTACGAGGCGAAGTGATGATTTCGGTTGAAGAGGCTTTGCGACATTGCCTGGCCCTGGCCACACCGCTTGCCGCTGAACCCGTGCCACTGGCGCAGGCCTATGGCCGGTGGATGTGCGCCCCCGCCGTTGCCACCCGCGACCAGCCACCCTTTGCCGCCTCGGCCATGGACGGCTATGCGGTGCAGGGCGATCCGGGTCCCGACGACAACTTTCTGGTGATCGGCGAGGCGGGCGCGGGCCATGCCTTCGCCGGACAGGTCGGGCCGGGCCAGGCCGTGCGCATCTTTACCGGCGCGCCTCTGCCGCCGGGCGCGACCCGGGTGATCATTCAGGAAGACGTGGTGCGCCTGGGCGACCGCATTCTTCTCAAGGACGGTCTGGATGCCGGGCCGCATGTCCGCCCGCTGGGCCAGGATTTCCGCGCCGGGGACAGCCTGTCGCCGCGCCGTTTGCGCCCGAACGACCTGGCGCTGCTGGCCGCGATGAACATCCCGACCGTCCAGGCCGCGCGCAAGCCCGTGGTCGCGCTGATCGCCACCGGGGACGAATTGGTGATGCCGGGCGAGACGCCCCGCCCCGACCAGATCATCGCCTCGAACAGCTTTGCGCTGAAGGCGATGATCGAAGCGGCAGGCGGTATCGCGCGGCTTCTGCCCATCGCCCGCGACACCGAGGCCGAGCTTGCGACCGTTCTGGCGCTGGCCAACGGGGCCGACCTGATCGTCACGATCGGCGGTGCTTCGGTCGGTGACCATGACCTTGTGGGCCGCGTCGCAGGGTTCCAGGCGGCGTTCTGGAAAATCGCGATGCGGCCCGGCAAGCCGCTGATGGCGGGCCGCCTGAACGGCGTGCCGATGCTGGGGCTGCCGGGCAATCCGGTCAGCGCGATTGTCTGCGCGCATCTGTTCC
>JAKQLM010000330.1 GCA_029567145.1 Pseudomonadota bacterium | reverse complement strand
CCTGGCGGTGGTGGCGCTGGCGGTGCTGTCCTCGGCCGTGGCCTATCTGATCTTCTTCCGGATACTGGCTCGGGCGGGGGCGACGGCGATTTCGCTGGTGACGTTCCTGATCCCGTTCAGCGCGGCGGGGCTTGGCTGGCTGGTGCTGGGCGAGCGGCTGGAACTGCGGCATTTCCTTGGGCTAGCACTGATCCTGGGCGGGCTTGCGCTGATCGAACGGCGGCGGTGACCCCGGACCGATGCCGGAACGGGGCTTCGGGGTGATCTGTGCCGCGGCGAAGATCCGCGCGTCCAGGGGGCGGCGCGGCTGCTCGATGTTCCTGGAACGTCAGGGGCCTTCGCCGAACGCGGCCGAGGGATCAGGGCGCCCAGCGGAGGAAGTTGCCGATCAGGCGCAGGCCCGCGGCTTGGGACTTTTCAGGATGGAACTGGGTGCCGAGAATGTTGTCCCGACCTACGATGGCGGTGACGTCCCCGCCGTAGTCGCAGAAGGCAAGGCGATCCGCCGGATCGGCGACGCGGAAATGGTAGGAATGGACGAAATAGGCGTGATCGCCGGTTGTCAGCCCGTCCAGCACCGGATGGGGCTGTTCGATCACCAGATCGTTCCAGCCCATGTGCGGCACTTTCAGCGCGCGGTCGGCGGGGTCGATCCGGACCACGTCGCCGGGAATCCAGCCGAAACCGTCGGTCAGCCGGTATTCGTGCCCGCGTGAGGCCAGCATCTGCATGCCGACACAGATCCCGAGGAACGGACGGCCCTTGACCCGGACCGCCTGTTCGATCGCGTCGAACAGCCCGCCGTAGCTGCCAAGTGCGGCGCGGCAGGCCGGGAAAGCCCCGTCGCCGGGCAGCACGATCCGGTCGGCGCGGGCCACGTCCTCGGGGCGGGAGGTGACGAGGATGTCACCGCCCGAAACCTCGCGCGCCATGCGCTGAAAGGCCTTTTCGGCGGAGTGCAGGTTGCCGGAGTCGTAGTCGACGAGGACGGTGAGCATATGGTCATCCGGTGCGCGGGCGGAGAGCGCGGGAGCCTCCGGCGGGGATATTTCGGCCAGTATGAAAGGCTAGAGCGCGCCCTTGGTGGAGGGGAGCGTGTCGCCAAGGCGGGGGTCGGGTTCGACGGCTTCGCGCAGGGCGCGGGCGACGGATTTGAACGTAGCCTCGGCGATGTGGTGACTGTTCAGCCCGTGCAGCTTGTCGACGTGCAGGGTGATGCCGCCGTGAGTCGAGAGGGCCTGGAAGAATTCGCGCACCAGTTCGGTGTCGAAACTGCCGATCTTGGGCGTCGGGAAATCGACGGTCCAGATCAGGTAGGGCCGCGCCGACAGGTCCAGCGCGCAGGCGATCTGCGCATCGTCCATCGCCAGGCGAAAGTGGCCGTAGCGCCGGATGCCGGCCTTGTCGCCGAGCGCCTTGGCCAGGGCCTGACCAAGCGCGATGCCCACATCCTCGACCGTGTGGTGGTCGTCGATGTGCAGGTCACCCTTGGCCCGGATCGTCAGGTCGATCAGGCTGTGGCGGGCAAGCTGGTCAAGCATGTGGTCGAAGAACCCCACGCCGGTCTGGCAGTCGTAGCTGCCGGTGCCGTCCAGGTTCACCGCGACGGAAATCGTGGTCTCGGCGGTCTTGCGGGTGATTTCGGCCTTGCGCATTGCAGCCTCCGGTTCGTGTCAGGTGGCTGGTAAACCCTTGGGCAGGATCGGGCAAGGGTCCCAAATGCGAAAGGGCACCCGATTGGGTGCCCCTTGGCTGGTCCGACTGGAGCGGGCGATGAGATTCGAACTCACGACCCTAACCTTGGCAAGGTTATGCTCTACCCCTGAGCTACGCCCGCACCGGTTGGACGAGCGGGGATGTATAAAGACCGGCGTGCGCCCGCAAGAGGGAAAGTGCATGGCGGGCGAAAAATTGTCGCGCGGCATGGTGGCGGCCGGGGCGGGGGGCGGGCGCGGGGGGGGGCGCTTGTGGGCGCGGCGGTGGGCTGCAGGTGGAACCGTGTGCGGGTGGGCGCGTTGTCCAGGTGTAATCCGGCGCGTCCCTGCGCCGCGAGCGACCAAGGAGTGTCACGATGAACAACGACCAGATCGCCGGCAAATGGAAGCAGATGAAGGGCGAGGCCAAGATCCTGTGGGGCAAGCTGACCGACGACGAGCTTGACCAGGTCGATGGCCACAAGGACAAGCTGGCCGGGCTGATCCAGGAACGCTATGGCAAGACCAAGGAAGAGGCCGAAACCGAGGTTCGCAGCCTGTTCGACCGCCCCTGACCCTTCGGGACGATTGCGTGCAAGATCGGGAAAGGCGGGCAGAAATGCCCGCCTTTCTGCATTCGGGGCGCTAGCGCGGCATCGGGATCGCCAGGACGCGCGATCCGGTCAGGAAGGCCAGCGCATCGCGGGCCATCACCGCGGCCAGGGCCGGATCCTCGGCCCGCAGCCCGCCGGTATAGACCCCGTAGGCGGGCAGGATCAGCCGCGCGGCATCGGCCAGAAAGCAGGGGCGCGCGCGCCCGGCCAGCCGGGCCTTGGGGTGGTAGTGCCCTGAAATCTCGGCCACGTGCTGTGGGTCTGCGATGTGGCGGAAGGTGAAGGGGGCAAGGGCAAGCGCGGCCCGGTGGCTGCCGCCGATGTCGATCGGTCCGGGGTCGTGGTTGCCGGTGATCCAGGTCCAGTCCCGTCCCGCCATAAGCCGCGCCAGCCAGAGCCGGGCGCCGTCATCCAGGCTGTCGGCGGCGGAAAGGTCGTCGAAACTGTCGCCAAGGCAGATGACCGCCTCGGCTCCGGTCACGTCAAGGTCGCGGTCAAGCTTTTCCAGCGTGGCCTGGGTCTCATAGGGTGGCAGCAGCGCGCCGCCCCGGCGGGCGAGGCGTTCGGACTTTCCCAGGTGCAGGTCGGACACGGTCAGGGTCTTGCGGGCGGGCCAGTGCAGCGCGCCGGAGGGCAGCAGGTGCAGGGTCTGGCCATGAAAGAAAAGCGCGTGGTGCATGGGGCGCTGAATGCCCCGACTGTGCGTCTGCGGCAAGGGGCGGTTAATGAATCGAGTGCTTCGCACAAGGTTTTTGCCTCGGCTGCGCGGACTTCGCCGCTTGCCTCAGGGTGCGCGCCGCGCGGGGATATTTGGGCAAATGTGAAAGGATTTCAGGCGAGGCCGGCGGCTTCCATCAGGGCTTGCGCCTGGGCGGTGGCGAGGCGATCGCGGGCTTCGCCGTGGACGGGAATCCGGCCGGGTTCGAAGAACAGGGGCGCCGCGAGGGGGGTGACGCGGGGGCGGCGGATGAGGGTGATGTTGGGGCCAACGCGGGCCAGCATGGCCTCGATCCGGGAAAAGTCGATGAGGCCACGGAGCGCCTCTTCCCGGGTGATGTGCAGGAGGAGGTGGTCGGGGTCGTATTTCCGAAGCGTGTCGTAAAGGATGTCGGAGGAGAAAGTGGCCTGGCGGCCGGTCTTGCGGCGGCCCTGGTGGCTGCGCTCGATCAGCCCTGCGATGATGGCGGTGCTGCGGAAGGTGCGCTTCATCACGGCATTGCCCGAGAGCCAGGTATCAAGGCCGTCTTTCAGCGTGGTCAGGTCGAAAAGGGGGGCGGGGTCGGTGACGGGGTCGAGGCCCCAGATCAGGGTGGCGTAGTCGGTAGCCACAAAGCCCAAAGGCGCAAGGCCTTGGGATTCCATCTGTTTGGTGACGAGGAGGCCGAGGGTTTGCTGCGCATTGCGGCCGACAAAGCCGTAGACCACCAGGTGTTCGCGGCCGTCGTGCGGGAAGCTTTCCAGGAGAAGCGACTGGGGGTCGGGCAGGCGGGAGACCTCGCGCTGTTTGGCCAGCCACCAGGCGGTGTGGTTGGGGAGGTCGGGCCAACTGTCCTGCTGGAAGATCTGCAGGATGCGGTCGGTGAGGAGAGTGGAGGTTGCGAATTTGGTGCCGTTGAAGACGGCGACCTTGGGGTCGCGGCCGGGGGATTTCGAGACCTCGACCGTCATTTCGCGCAAGCCCTCGTAGCGGACGATCTGGCCGCCGATCAGGAAGGTGTCGCCGGGGGTTAGGCTGGCGGCGAAGGATTCCTCGACCTCACCCAAGGGGGCGCCGTGGCCGCGGAGGCGGACTTTCAGGGTTTCGATGTCGATGATCGTGCCAAGGTTCTGGCGGATCAGGGCGGCGGCGCGGGGGTCGCGGAGGTGCCACTTGCCTTGGGTGAGTTTGAGGCGCTGCCAGCGGTCGTAGGCTTTGAGGGCATAGCCGCCGGTCGCGACGAAATCGAGGCAGGCGTCGAATCCCGGTTTGGTCAGGGCGGCGTAGGGGCCGGCAGTGATGACTTCTTGGTAGAGGTCATCGGCGTCGAACGGCGCGGCGCAGGCGGTGGCGAGGATGTGCTGGCAGAGGACATCCCTCGGCCCTGGTCCACGAGGTTCACCGTCCAGGGTGTGAGCGTGGACAGCGTCGAGGGCGGCCTGGCACTCGACGACTTCGAAGCGGTTGGCGGGGACGAGGAGGGCCTTTGAGGGTGCGTTGTAGCGGTGATTGGCGCGGCCGATGCGCTGGACGAGGCGTTTGACGTTCTTCGGCGCACCGACCTGGATCACAAGGTCCACGTCGCCCCAGTCGATGCCAAGATCGAGGGAGCCGGTGCAGACGACGGCCCGCAAGGCGCCTGCGGTCATCGCCTGTTCCACCCGTTCGCGCTGTTCGCGGGAGAGGCTGCCGTGGTGGATGCCGATGGGGAGGTCCTGGCTATTTTGCAGCCAGAGGTCGTGGAAGAAAAGCTCGGCCTGGGCGCGGGTGTTGTGGAAGATCAGGGTGGTCTTGTGGCGGGTCACTTCGTTCAGGATCGCGGGGATGGCGTAGCGGCCGCCGCCGCCGCTCCAGGGCGGGGCGTCGTCGGTTTCCAGCATCGAGATGTCGGGGTCGGGGCCGGGGTCGGCTTCCAGGATTGTGGTCTGGGGGCTTAGGAAACGAGCGAGGGCGGGGGGGTTCTCGACCGTGGCGGAAAGGCCGATGCGGCGGAGTGTCGGGTTAAGGGATTGCAGGCGGGAAAGCTGCAAGACCAGTTGATCGCCGCGCTTGCTTTCGGCGAGGGCGTGGATTTCGTCGATGATAACCCGTTGCAGCCCGGCGAAAATTCGGGGGGCGTCTTCGTAGCTGAGCAGAAGCGCGAGGCTTTCCGGGGTGGTCAGCAGGATATGCGGCGGGTCGGCGCGCTGGCGGCGGCGTTGGGTATAGGTTGTGTCGCCGGTGCGATCCTCGATGCGGATCGGCAGGCCCGCGCCTTCGACCGGGCTGCGCAGGTTGCGGCGGATATCGGCGGTGAGGGCCTTGAGCGGGGAAATATAGAGCGTGTGCAAACCCTTATGCCCGCCGCCTGCCAGTTCGG
>JAKQLM010000034.1 GCA_029567145.1 Pseudomonadota bacterium | reverse complement strand
GCCGAACGCGTCGCCCTGGTAGGAAAAGGCAAGCTCTGCGCCCTCGGACGCCAGGGCCTGCGCGATGCCCCAGGCGATGGACCGCTCGTTCGCCACGCCCATGACAAGCCCGCGCTTGCCCTTCATCAGATCGGCCATGCTGCGTTACCCCAGGTATTTGGACATGACGAGGGTGGCATTGGTGCCGCCAAAGCCGAAGCTGTTCGAGAGCACGCTGTCGAGAGCGACGTTGTCGCGCATCGTGGTCACGATCTCGGACGGGTCAAGCGCGGGGTCCAGCGCTTCGACATTGGCCGAGGCGGCGATGAAGTTGCCGTTCATCATCAGCAGGGAATAGATCGCCTCCCACACGCCCGCGCCGCCAAGGCAATGGCCGGTCAGCGACTTGGTGGACGCGATGGGGGGCGTGGTGCCGCGCCCGAAGACGCGGCGGATCGCCTCGACCTCGGTCACGTCGCCGACCATCGTGCTGGTGCCGTGGCTGTTGATATAGTCGATCTTCCGGCCCTGCGGCAGGGTGGACAGCGCCAGCCGCATCGCCCGTTCGCCGCCTTCGCCGCTGGGCGCAACCATGTCATAACCGTCCGAGGTGGCGCCATAGCCGGTGACCTCGCCGTAGATCTTCGCGCCACGGGCAAGGGCGTGTTCCAGTTCCTCCAGCACGACGATCCCGCCACCGCCCGCGATGACGAACCCATCGCGGTTGGCGTCATAGGTGCGGCTGGCGCGGTCCGGCGTGTCGTTGTATTTGGACGACATCGCGCCCATCGCGTCGAACAGGCAGGAGAGCGTCCAGTCCAGCTCCTCGCCGCCGCCGGCAAAGACGATGTCCTGCTTGCCCATCTGGATCAGTTCGGTGCCGTTGCCGATGCAATGTGCGGACGTCGAGCAGGCCGAGGTGATCGAATAGTTCACGCCCCGGATCTTGAAGGGCGTCGCCAGGCAGGCCGACACGGTCGAGGACATGCCCTTGGTCACGCCGAACGGGCCGATCCGCTTGGGTGCGCCGGTTTCGCGGACGATGTTGTGGGCCTTGAAGAACGACTTGGTGGACGGGCCGCCGGACCCCACGATGATCCCGGTACGGTCGTTGGAGATGTCTTCGGGCGCAAGGCCGCTGTCCTTCACGGCCTGGTCCATCGCGATGAAGGTATAGGCCGCGCCATCCCCCATGAAGCGCAGGTCGCGCTTGTCGATGTGGTCTTCCAGCGTGATGTTCGGCTGGCCGTGGACCCGGCAGCGAAAACCATGTTCGGCATAGTCCGGGGCAAAGACGATGCCGGATTTCCCGGCCCTCAGCGAGGCTTCTACCTCGGTGGCGTTGTTCCCGATCGACGAGACGATGCCGATCCCGGTGATGACGACGCGACGCATGGGGGCCTCCCTTGGTGAGTTAGGGACTGTTTACGGGAGAGGGGGGGAGGGGGCAAGGTGGTTGGGCGGTGGGCCGCTGCGGATGGATGGAGCAGCAGGCGGCCCAACCGAGATGTCAGTCCAGACCGAAGTGATCGGCAATGGCTGTCAGGATTTGTGCGGTGACCGCCGCACGGTCGCTGCCGACCGGATCGGCGCAGACCGGGTCGTCGCCCTCTTCGGCAAGGATGGCCGCACCTTCCGGGGTGCACAGGCCAAGCGCGGTGAAGTGCGAGGCCGGGGTCAGCACAGCCACTTCTGCGCCGGGGACAAGGGCCTCGAACCCGCTGCCCGTGGGGCTGGTGTCGGTGGCCAAAAGCCGGTCCGGCCCGGAGCCCAGGCCGATCAGAAGGACGGAAGGTGTCAGGTCGGTCACATCGGCGGCGGTCAGCCCCCAGGTGAGCGCCGGGTCAATCGCCGCGACCTTTGTCACGCGCGGGTCCTTGTAAGAGCCGTTCCAGGAGGTTTCATCGATGTCGGCAATGCGGAGGCCTGCGGCCAGGATATCGGCGCAATGCGAGATCGGGCTTTCGGGATCGGCGCAGAACCGGTCCAACCCGTCCCGGCTGCCGCGCAGCCCGCCAAGGGAAAGCGCCGTCCAGCCGCCATAGGAAAAGCCAAGCGCGTAGATGCGACCGGTGTCGATCAGCGGTCCGGTCGTGGGGTCGGCCAGCGCCTGATCAAGGGCGGCAGACAGGTCTTGCGCCCGCGTCCAATGGTCCAGGGCATGCGGGCTGGACTGTTCGCCGGTGGTGCTGTTGGGGTGATTGACCGCGATCACGACTGCCCCCCGGGCAACAAGGCCGGAGATCAGCCATCCCATGCGTTTGTAATTGCCGCCCCAGCCGTGCGACAGAAGGATCGTGGCAAAGGGCCCTGCGATGGGCGTCGCCCCTTCGGCAACGGGCACGCCGTAGAACACCGGGTTCTCGCCCAGCATGGTTTGCGTGCCCCCGGTGGCGGGAACGAAGATGGCGCGGGCCATGGTGTCGGTGTGGTG
>JAKQLM010000809.1 GCA_029567145.1 Pseudomonadota bacterium | reverse complement strand
CGGGCGCGGGCCAGCCACTGGGCCAGATCGACGCCCAAGGGCAGGGGGGACGGGTGCAGGCCGACCTTTGCCAGCCTTCGACGAAGGGCGGCGATCGGCGGCTCGTCGGGGACAGGGGGATGCGGATAGGCGGTGGAATGGGGCGGTTCGGTCGGGTCCTGGCCGATCCGGTCGCGCACCTGGTACAATGCCTCTGCCGTAGCATAGGACGGCTCCAGCTCGTCATAGGACAGCGGCCAGCCGGGCGTGGTGCCGCCCGTATGGGCCAGGGGGAAAAGTCTTCGCGCCGGTAGCGGATCAGCACCGCGCCGTAGAATTTCGAATTGCCGCCGACATAGTAGTAATTGTCCGGGTTGAAGGATTTGCCCGTGCCGTCCAGCCATTCCTCGTCTGGGCGGAAAAAGCCGTCGGCAAAGATCGCCGCGTCGCTGCGGTCCTGCGCCGAGGGTGTCAGATGGTCGCCTCGTTCCAGGATCAGGATGCGCTTTCCCGTCGGGGCCAGGGTGGCCGCCAGGGTGGCCCCGCCGATGCCGGACCCTATGATGATGACGTCAGGGGCGGTCATGGCGCGATACGCTTTTCCGTCCCGGGATCGAAGGCAACCGCCTTTTCCATGTTGATGGCAAAGTCGAAGTCCTGACCCGCCACCACATTCGCATCAGCCCGCATCCGTGCGATGATATCCTTGCCGCCCAGTTCCATCGCCACGAACGTATCCGCGCCCGCCGGTTCGGTGATGCCGACCAGATTGCGCAGGGGCACGATGTTCGCCGAGTTCCGGTCCGCGCCATCGGGGTCGGTGATCGCTTCGGGCCGGATGCCAAGCAGGATGTCGCGGTCCTCCCATGCGGCCAGATTGGGCTGGCTGAACGGCAAGGCATGGTCGATCCCCCTGGCGTCCTTGATCCGGGCGTGGGGAACGCCGTCCAGGACCACGACCCTGGCGGGAACGACGTTCATCGCCGGGCTGCCCATGAAGGTCGCCACATAGACGTTGGCCGGAGTGTCGTAGATTTCCTTTGGCGTGCCAAGTTGCTGGACATGGCCCTGGTACATCACGGCAATCCGGGTCGAGAGGGTCATCGCCTCGATCTGGTCATGGGTGACGTAGACGATGGTGGTGCGCAGCTTTTCGTGCAGCTTCTTGATCTCGGTCCGCATGTCGACGCGCAGCTTCGCGTCCAGGTTGGACAGGGGTTCGTCGAACAGGAACACATCCGGGTTGCGCACCAGCGCGCGGCCCATCGCCACCCGCTGACGCTGCCCGCCGGAAAGCTGGCCCGGTTTGCGGTGCAAGAAGTTCTCGATCTGCAGAAGCCTGCCCACGTCGCGCAGCGCCTTGTCGCGTTCAAGCTTCGGGACGCCGTGCATTTCCAGCCCGAAGGTCATGTTCTGGGCGACGGTCATGTTGGGGTACAAGGCATAGCTCTGGAACACCATCGCGATGTTGCGCCTGGACGGGTGGACCCCGTTCATCACTCGTCCCTTGATCGAGATGTGGCCCGAGGTGATGCCTTCCAGCCCCGCGATCATGTTCAGCAGGGTGGACTTGCCGCAGCCCGACGGCCCGACAAGAACCAGGAACTCGCCCTCCTGCACTTGGATGTCGACCTCGTGCAGCACCTGAACCAATCCGTAGGATTTGGTGACGTTCCGGATATCGAGAAATCCCATGGTCTTATCCTTTCACGGAACCAGCCATCAGCCCGCGCACGAAGAAGCGGCCGGCGACGATGTAGACGATCAGGGTCGGCAGCGCGGCCAGGATCGCGCCGGCGAAGTGGACGTTGTATTGCTTGACCCCGGTGGACGACTGCACAAGGTTGTTCAACGCGACGGTCATCGGCTGGCTTTGCCCGCCGAAGGATGCGCCGAACAGAAAGTCGTTCCAGATATTGGTGAACTGCCAGATCACGGTCACCACGATGATCGGCCCCGACACCGGCAGCATGATCCGCCAGAAGATGCGGAAGAACCCCGCGCCGTCGATCATTGCGGCCCGCACCAGCTCGGTGGGGAACGAGGCATAGTAGTTGCGGAAATACAGCGTCGAAAAGCCGATGCCGTAGACGACATGCACCAGCACCAGCCCGGGGATCGACCCGGCCAACCCCAGCTTGCCCAGCACAGTCGCCATCGGGATGAGCACGATCTGGAACGGGATGAAGCAGGAAAACAAGAGCAGCCCGAAGATGATCTTGTCGCCGCGAAAGCTCCACTTGGTCAGCACATAGCCGTTCAGCGCGCCCAGGATGGTAGAGATCGCGACCGCCGGGACCACCATCAGGATCGAGTTGAGGAAATAGGGCCTCAGTCCGGTGGGTTCGACCCAGATCTGGGCGGCCGACCAGGCCTGCCGCCACGGCTCCAGCGTCCAGACCTGTGGCAGGGCCATCATGTTGCCGCCAGTGATCTCGGGCAGGGGCTTCAGCGAGTTCGCGATCATCACGAACAGCGGCATCAGGTAGAAGGCCATGAAGACCAGCAGGATGGTGTAGATGAAGATGCGGGTCAGGCGCCCGGTGCGGATGGCGGTGTCTTGATCGACGGCGGCCATCACGACTTTTCCTTCAGCTCGGCGTAGAGGTAAGGGGTCATGATCGCCGCGATGGTCATCAGCATGATCACCGCCGAGGCCGCGCCGATCCCCATCGAATTGCGGGTGAAGGTGTAGGAATACATGAAGGTCGCAGGAAGCTCGGTTGCGCGGCCAGGGCCGCCACCCGTCAGCGCGATGATCAGGTCATAGGATTTGACCGCCAGATGCGCGAGGATGACGAAGGCCGACAGGAACGCGGGTCGCAAGAGCGGGATGACGATCCGGCGGTAGAGCTGCCAGTTCGACGCGCCGTCGATCTGCGCCGCCTTCAGGATTTCATTGTCGATGCCGCGCAGGCCCGCCAGGAACATCGCCATCACGAAGCCCGAGGTTTGCCAGACCGCGGCGATGACGACGGTATAGATCGCCATGTCGCGATCCTTGATCCAGGTGAACTGAAAACTGGTCCAACCCCAGAGATGCATCGAGTTTTCGATCCCGATGCCGGGGTCCATGATCCATTTCGACGCCGTCCCGGTCACGATGAACGACAGCGCCATTGGATACAGGTAGATCGGGCGCAGCACGCCTTCGCCCCGGATCTTCTGGTCCAGCAGGATCGCCAGCGTCAGGCCGATGACGGTGCAGATCGTGATGTAGAGCGTGGCGAAGATCATCAGGTTGACGACGGCCACCCACCAGGCCGACAGGTCCCACAGCTTGGCATAATTCTCGAACCCGACCAGGTCGTAGCTGGGCAGCATCTTCGACCCGGTAAAGCTGAGATAGATGGTAAAGGCGATGAAGCCGTAGACGAAGACCAGCATCGCCGCCAGCGACGGCGACAGGACCAGCTTGGGGATCCAGTCCTGCAGGCGGGTGCGGAAATCCGCGCCGGGCGCATGATGGGTCATGGCTTGCTCTCCTTGGTCCGCGTCCTGGCGCTGGCCGGGCGGTGCGAAACTGGGCCGAGAGGGGTTTCCCCCTCTCGGTGGTG
>JAKQLM010000773.1 GCA_029567145.1 Pseudomonadota bacterium | reverse complement strand
CAATGGATGCCCGAAGTTACCAGCATCATCGCCGCGGGGTCTTCCAATGACGTGAAGGCAGCCAACAAGCTTCAGAAGGTTCCTTTCTCACTGCCCGACTTGGCTGCGCTCGAGATATTGGAAGATGTCTTTCTGCTTGGGGTCTCGAAAAAGACCCCGGAACGAAGCTTTACCGCCAAAATCGGCGATTTTCCAACCCAAGATACCCGCAAGAAGCTGCATGATCTGATCGACCGGCTCAACAACCTGATGGCCAGGGTGGAAACCGCCCGACAGCGCCGTCTCGCCCTTTCCGCCGCCGAAAAGACCCTTGCGCTGCATCAGTTCGCCGGGGCTTTCCTGCCGATCTATGCGGCGCGCAAGGCCGCGCGGGGGCAGTTGGACTTTGAAGACCTGATCGAACGGGCAAGGACATTGCTGACCGATCCGGGGCGGGCGGCCTGGGTTCTGTATCGGCTGGATGGCGGGATCGACCATATCCTGGTGGATGAGGCGCAAGATACCAGCCCCGAACAGTGGCAATTGATCGAAAGTCTGGCGTCCGAACTGATCTCGGGCCAGGGGGCCAGCAACCGCAGCCGGACGCTGTTTGTTGTCGGCGACAAAAAGCAGTCGATCTATTCCTTCCAGGGCGCGGATGTCGCGGCCTTTGACCAGAAGCGAAAGCTTTTTGCCGAACGCTTGGCGGGGGGCGAGCCTTTGGTTGACAAGGTGCTGGCGCATTCCTTCCGGTCCTCGGCGGCGATCCTGAATGTAGTGGACGCAACCTTCCGGGGGCCGAACCTTGACGCCTTGGGCGGCGAGGCGCGCCATGTGGCCTATCACGAATCCCTGCCGGGCCGGGTCGAGGTTTGGCCCGTGGTGGAAAGCCCGGAAAAGCCCGCGCCGGAACCCTGGCATACGCCGGTCGACCGCCCGAACCCCGAAAATGCCGACGTCGTGCTGGCGCGGATGCTGGCGGAATGGGTGCGCGATCAGGTGCAGGGCGGGGTGCAACTGCCGCAGGTCCCGAAAGATGGCGTCACCGCAAGACCGATGCGCTATGGCGATGTGCTGTTCCTTGTGCAGCGGCGGTCGGCGCTGTTTCACGAGATTATCCGCGCTTGCAAGAAGCTGAACCTGCCCATCGCAG
>JAKQLM010000752.1 GCA_029567145.1 Pseudomonadota bacterium | reverse complement strand
CCTCGCCCGCCAGGGTGTCGACCGCCAGCTTGTAGACCCAGGGGATCGACACCGACACAAGCTTGGCCAGCAGCAGGAAAACCATCGCGCCCACGACGCGGCGCTTCACCCAGGCCTGCCCGTCCGGCCACAGATAGGGGGCGACCCGGCGAATGGTCTGCCAGCCCGATGTGGGCGCGCGCTGCAAGTCGGCAGAGGTGGCTTTGGTGGTCAGTCGGCGCATGGTGGGATCCTGCAAGGCCCTTTGCGGTCCTTGCGGGACGGCACGGGTTCGGCTAATGTCATTTCAACCGTTCTTGAATAGTTGAACGATAGGGGAAAGTAAAGTGGACCGCGGCCAGGTTCTTGCGGCTTTGTCCGCTCTCGCGCATGAGACGCGGCTGGACCTGATCCGCCTTCTGGTGCGGCAGGGCGATATCGGCATGCCCGCGGGGGAAATCGCGCAGACCCTGGGCCTGGCCGCACCCCGGCTGTCGTTCCACATGTCGGCGTTGGAGCAGGCCGGGCTGATCCGTTCGCGCCGCGCGGCGCGCAACGTGATCTATTCGGTCGACACCGCCGGGATCGGCAAGACCTTGGGCTATCTTCTGAACGATTGCTGCTGCGACCACCCCGAGGTCCGGGCAGCCTGCACCCACGGCACGCCGACCCTGACAGATCAGGGCGCGCTTTCCGGCACGGCAAAGACCTGACCGGGATAGATCAGGTCCGGATCGCGAATCCGGTCCCGGTTGGCTTCGAACACCTGGACATACAGCACCCCATCACCATAGCGCTCTTGCGCGATGCCCCACAGGGTAAAGCCGGGCTGCACCGTCACGGTGACCAGCTTCGGGGCCGCTTGGGCGGTCTCGACAGCTGCAGGCTGGTCGGCGACGGCAGGCGCAGGGTCCGGCACTTCCGGCGCAGGGGCAGCCGCCGCCAGGTCTGGCGCGGCTGACACCGGGTCGGCCACCGGCGGCTCGACGGTCGCTTCGGGGGCGGCATCCGCGACGGCAAGTTCGGGCGCTGCAGGGGCCGTGGTCCCGGCCTCTGGCTCGGCTTCCGCCGGGGCTGCGACGGGTGCAGGCGCGTCCACGGGCGGTTCCGGATCGGCGGAGATGGCCGCCTCTGCGACCTCGGTCGGCGCGGCGGGCACGCTGGCTGCGGCCAAAGCCTCCAGCGTTTCACGCTTGAAAGGCGTCTCGTACCGCGAGGTGACCTTGCCCGCCGCATCCGTCTCGTCGACCCGCAGCGTATAGATCCCCGGAGCGACCTCGGGCAGGGTCGCAAGCCAGGTCCCGCCTTCGGCCACCGAAAGTTCGACCTTCTGCACGTTGTCGAGGTAAAGCCGCACCAGCGCCCCGACGGTCCCGCGCCCACCGACCTGCACCTCGCCTTCCGGCGTGTAGGCGATGGTGTCGATCATCACCTGGGTCATTGCGTCCGGCTGGACCGGCTGCGCCTCCTGCAACACCACCGCCCCGGTGTCCGACAGCAAAAGTGCTGGGACTGCGGGGGCCAGGTCAGCGACCACTTCCTCGGGCAATTGCGCGGGTTCGGGTTCGGCTGGGGCCACGTCGGCCAGTTGAGGTCCGGAAATCGGGCCCAGCGCCACCATCTCTTCGGACGCGACCGGAGTGCCCGCCGCGCCGGTCATATTCAGCCACATCAGGCTTGGCTCGGGGTTGGGAGCCAGGGTGAAAAGCAGCGCGAACTCGCCCGAGCCGGTCGCATCGCCCGCTGCGACGGAGACCCCGTCGACCAGGACTTCAACCCGCGCCCCGGCCTCGGCCAGGCCCGACACGACCGCCTCGCCTTCGGGCGACACCCGCCAGACGTCGATCTTGGGCAGGGACGGTGCCGGGACCGGAACAGCCTCGGATTCCGGCGATGCGGGGGTCGGATCGGCGACAGGGTCAATTGCAGGCACCGCTTCGGGGGGCACCTCAGAGTCCGTTTCGGGAGCCGTTGCGGGGGCCGATGCGGGGGCCAGGGCCACCGACTCCGGGGCCGGGCGCGTTTCCTGCCAGGCCAGATACCCCAGCCCCGCCACCGCCAGCGCCGCCGCGCCCAGGATCAGGCCCCGCGTCCCCGCACCCAAGGCGCTCCATGCCGACATGCGATCCCCTCCGTTGCCGCCTGGTCCGCTGCCCGGCGGCTTTCCTTGCCGACAGGAATCTGCATATCTCGACCCAAAGCAACCGTTTTCAGGCGAACCCCATGCCCGATCCTTCGATCTGCGTCTTTTGCGGCTCTCGTCCCGGCGCGCGCCCGGCCTATGCCGCAGCTGCCCGCGCCTTTGGCACCACCCTGGCCCGCCATCGCTGGCGCCTGGTCTACGGGGCCGGAGATGTCGGCCTGATGGGTGAGGTTGCCAGCGCAGCCATCGCCGCAGATGGCCCGACGCTTGGCGTGATCCCGGTCCACCTGATGTGCCGCGAACGCAAGGCCCGCGACAGGACGCAGACGATCGTCACCGAGGACATGCATGAACGCAAGAAAGTGATGTTCATGAACTCGGACGCTGTCGTGGTGCTGCCTGGCGGGGCCGGGTCGCTGGACGAATTCTTCGAAGTGCTGACCTGGGCGCAGATCGGTCTGCATGCGAAGCCGATCTTCCTTCTGGACGTCGACGGCTACTGGCAACCGCTGGTGGCGCTGCTGAACCATGTGATCGCCGAAGGATTTGCCGCAGACAGCTTGCGCGACCTGTTCACCACCCTGCCCGATGTCCCGGCGCTGGAACAGGCGCTGATCGCCGCGCTGCCCCGCAGCTGACAGGACCGGGCCGCCCCCCGGAAAGCGCCGGGGTGGGCGGGTGGGCGGCGCTTTCCGGGGGGCTTGACCACGCCATGGAAAAGGCCCGCGGATCGCTCCACGGGCCCTTCTGCCGATGTCGTCCGGGACTAGAGCCGGGCGGCGACCGCTTCCCAATTGACCAGCTTTTCCAGGAAGTTGGTCAGATAGGCCGGGCGCTTGTTGCGGAAGTCGATGTAGTAGGAATGTTCCCACACATCGCAGCCCAACAGCGCGGTCTGGCCAAAGCACAGCGGGTTCACGCCGTTTTCGGTCTTGGTGATCTGCAGCGTGCCATGGCTGTTGCGCACCAGCCAGGCCCAGCCCGACCCGAACTGACCGGCCCCGGCGGCGGCGAAATCTTCCTTGAACTTGGCGACCGATCCGAAGCCTTCGGTCAGCGCCTTCTCCAGCTCGCCCGGCATCTTCTTGGCGTCGCCCGGCCCCATCACCTCCCAGAACAGGTTGTGGTTCCAGTGCTGGCTGGCGTTGTTGAAGATGCCGTTCTGCGCGACGGCGCCCGCCTGGTAGGTGCCCTTGACGATCTCGTCCAGGGATTTCGTCTCCCACTCGGTGCCCGCGATCAGCTTGTTGCCGTTGTCGACATAGGCCTTGTGGTGCAGGTCGTGGTGATATTCCAGCGTCTCCTTGGACATGCCAAGCGAGGCCAGCGCATCATGCGCGTAAGGAAGGTCGGGAAGGGTGAAGGCCATCTGGCGCACTCCTGTTGATGGGAAAGAGTTACACCTGAATAAGGGGTCTCGCGCCAGGAAGGTCAAGGCTTCAAGGTCAAGGCTTCGGCTGCCGCCTTGCCCACTTCCGCCGCAGGGATCCGCGATCAGACCGACTTGCAGACCCCCCGCCCTTCAAAGCTGTTGTCATATCCGCCCGGCATTGCCCGGATCGTGATCTGCCTGGTCGCCTTGAAGTAGCTTGCCCGAAACCGCATCACGGCCGGCTGGCCGGTGCTGTTGGTGATCGTGACGGTCCAAGTCATGACCAGTTTCTTGGCCGTGTCGTCCGTCACCTTGGCATCGATGGGGCCACCGTTGAAGTGCTGGATCAACCCGTCCGACGCAAGTGCCTTGCCCGAGGATTCGTCATGCAAGAGCACGTAGGTTTCGGTGATGTAGCCGCCCCCCGCGTTCGACGGTTTCATGCTGCATTCCAGCGTAAGCGCCGAGACAAGGCTGGGCAGGACGGCGAAAGCAGCCGCAAGTATCAGACGGTGGAGCAAGCGATCTTCCTTCTGTAAAGGTCCGGCAGAAGGTTCACCCTGCCGCCGGGTCCCGTCAATCGGAAGATCACTGCAATTCGGCGCCAGGATGCGCGGAATGGGACAGAAGGCCCATCACATAACCCGCGACCGACCGGAAGCAGACCAGCGTAAACCCTTGATCTTGCTGCCAGACTGCCGCTGCAACCTGGGCGGCGCGGCTGCGGCGCAGCTCTCCCGGAGCGAGAGTCGCAAAGTCGACCGGCATCAGTTTGGCCAGAACCTGGTCGGCCTTCGCCCCCGTGATGCGGAACACCGCGCGGGCGTCAGAGACGTCGACGGCAAGAAAATGCTCTTCCGCCAAGGACTTGGACAACGCCGCCAGCGCCGCCGCAACCTCGGCATAGGGCAGGACCAGCAGATATTCGTCCGGGCTCATCCAGCCGCAGGCGCGGTCGCCGTTAACCTCGATCTGCCTTTGTGCCGGAACCTTGGTCCCGACGGCGGCCTTGATCGCCTTTGCCAGCGATTTCAGCCCCTTGGCCCGCAACGAGATCATGCCGACCGGGCCGATTTCCTGAACGGTGGCAAAGCCGTCAAAGTGGGCACCGCCCAAGGCGCTGACCGGAGCGCTGACCGGATCAGACATTCTGCTTCTCCCCATCCTTGTCGAAGAATACCGTGTCGCGGACCCGCGCCTTGACGGTTCCTCCGGCGACGGTGTTGAACTCCACCACCTCGCCCATCCGCGCAGGTCCTTGTTTCAAAAGGCCCATTGCGATGCCGCGCTTCAGCGTCGGCGAATGGTAGGTCGAGGTCACGCGCCCTTGCACGTTGCGCTGGTTGTTGCCGTTCACCCCGTCCGCGACGATATAGGACCCGTCCGGAACGACCGAGCCGTCCAGCGTTTCGAACCCGACCAGTTTCCAGCGGTCCGGGCTGGCAAGGTAAACGCGTTCCTGCCCCCGTTTACCAAGATAGTCGGTCTTCTTCTTGGAAATCGCCCAGTCAAGGCCAAGATCCTGCGGGATCACGGTCCCGTCGGTTTCGTCCCCGATCATGATAAAGCCCTTTTCGGCGCGCATGACGTGCAGGCATTCCGTCCCGTAAGGCATTGCGCCCAAAGCCTTTCCGGCTTCGACACAGGCCGCCCAGAAGGCTGCGCCGTAGCTGGCGGGGACGGCGATTTCGTAAGACAGCTCACCCGAGAAGCTGATCCGGTAGGCCCGGACCGGGAAGCCCGCCAAAGTGCCGTCCGCCCATTGCATGAAGGGCAGCGCTTCCTTGGAAACATCCATCCCGCCAAGGACTTGCAGCAGTTTCCGCGCATTCGGTCCGACAATCGCCACCTGAGCGTACTGTTCGGTAACGTTCGCGGTGTAGACCTGCCAATCCCACCATTCGCACTGAAGCCAGTCTTCCATCCACGCATGGATGCGGTCGGCACCACCAGATGTTGTGTGGCATAGCCAGGTCTGTTCGTCGATCCGCGCGACGACGCCGTCGTCCGACAGGAAGCCCTGTTCGTTGCACATCAACCCGTAACGGCACTTGCCGATGGGCAAAGTGGACATGACGCCGGTGTAGAGCATGTCGAGGAAACGCCCGGCATCCGGGCCCTTGACGTTGATCTTGCCAAGGGTCGAGGCATCCAGCAGGCCAAGGTTCTGGCGGGTGTTCAGCACCTCGCGGTGGACCGCCTGTTCGTGGGTTTCCCCGGCGCGCGGGAAGCAGTAGGGGCGGCGCCACAAGCCGACGGGCTCGAAGTAAGCCCCTGCTTTTTCATGGATTTCATGCATCGGCGTGCGACGCAGCGGCTGGAAGATGTCCCCCCGCGATTCGCCCGCCAACGCCCCGATGGTGACGGGCGTGTAGGGGGGCCGGAAGGTCGTCGTGCCGACCTGGGGGATCTCTTGCCCCAGACTGTCGGCAAGGATCGCAAGGCCGTTGATGTTGGACAGTTTGCCCTGATCGGTGGCCATGCCCAGCGTCGTGTAACGCTTGGTATGTTCGACCGACTGATAGCCTTCGCGGCTGGCAAGCTGGACGTCGGACACCTTGACGTCGTTCTGGTAGTCCAACCACATCTTGCTGCGCAAAGTGATCGGGGCACCCTGCGGCATGACCCAGACCGGCGGGATTTCGACGCTGGTTTTGACCGGCTTTTTCCCGTCTTCCTTGCGTCTTGCTTGCGTCTCTACGCGCGCAGAGACGGCGATTTGCGCAACACCCTCCAGGATGGCGGGCAGATCGAGCAGACCGGCAGCCGCGCCGACAACCTGCACCATCGCGCTTCCGTCGTGGTTCAGCGGCGGGCGGGTCGGGTCGGGGATGAAGGCGGAAATGCTGTCATCCCAGGTCAGCTTGCCGCCACAGTGGCTCCACAGATGGACAACGGGCGACCAGCCGCCGGACATCGCGACGGCGTCGCAGGCGATCTCTTCCTGCACCGCACCTTCACCAGCCTGGGCGCAGATAGCGACGCCGGTGACGCGCTTGCCGCCTTTGACCGATGCGATGGCCTTGCCGGTCAGGACGCGGATGCCTGCGGCGCGGGCAGCTTGCGGCAGAGCGCCGTCAGCGGTTTCGCGGGCGTCAAGGATCGCGGGGACGTCCAGGCCCGCGGCCCTGAGCGCCAGCGCGGTCTGGTAGGCGGAATCGTTGTTGGTGACGACGACCGTGCGGTCACCGGACGACACCGCGAAGTTCACCACATAGTCGCGCACGGCCCCCGCCAGCATCACGCCGGGGATGTCGTTGCCCGCAAAGGACAGCGGACGTTCGATCGCGCCGGTCGCGGTGATGATCTGCCCGGCACGGATGCGCCAAAGCCGGTGCTTCGGGCGGCCATCGCCGGGGGTATGGTCGGC
>JAKQLM010000745.1 GCA_029567145.1 Pseudomonadota bacterium | reverse complement strand
CCCGACCCCGCAGGGCTATCGCGGCGAAGGCGTGTTCGACAACTTCTGGAAGCTGGTTGAACGCTACAAGGTGACCTACATGATCACCGTTCCGACCGCGCTGGCGGCGCTGATGCAGCGCCCGGTGAACGCCGACATCTCGTCCTTGCGCAGCGCGTTTTCCGGATCGTCACCGCTGCCGATCGAGCTTTACAACCGCTTCAAGAAGGAAACCGGCATCGACATCATCGAGGGCTACGGGCTGACCGAAGCCACTTGCCTGGTGTCGATCAACCCGCCGGACGGGGAAAAGAAGGTCGGCTCGGTCGGGCTCCCGTTCCCCTATTGCCACGTCCGCATCCTGACCAGCCAGGGGGCCATCGGCTACCGCGAATGCGCGGTGGATGAGGTGGGGGAAATCTGCATCTCGAACCCCGGGGTCTTTGAAGGCTCGACCTATACCGAGGCCGACAAGAACCGCGAGCTGTTCGCGGAAGGGCGCTTTCTGCGCACCGGCGACCTGGGGCGGATCGACGCGGACGGGTATCTGTTCATCACTGGCCGGGCCAAGGACCTGATCATCCGGGGTGGCCACAACATCGACCCCGCGATCATCGAAGAGGCGCTGATGGGCCACGAGGCAGTGGCCTTTGTCGGGGCCATCGGCCAGCCGGATGCCCATGCAGGCGAATTGCCCTGCGTCTATGTCGAGCTGGTCAAGGGGGCCAGCGCCAGCGTCGAGGACCTGATGGCCTATGCCGTCCAGCACATCCACGAACGCGCGGCCCTGCCCAAGTATCTGGAAGTGTTGCCGGAATTGCCCAAGACCGCCGTGGGCAAGGTTTTCAAGCCCGACTTGCGGCGCATGGCGATCATCCGCACCTACGACGCGGCGCTGGCCGAGGCCGGGATTTCCGCCCGTGTGGTGTCGGTGGTCGAAGACAAGAAGCGCGGTCTGGTGGCCCAGCTGGAGAAGTCTAGCCCGGTCGAGGATGCCACCGTCGCGGGAGTGCTGGGGCAGTTCAGCAACCCGTGGGAATGGGCTGCCTGACATCCGACCATGCAAGTGGCCAAGATGACAGCAAGTTTCATTTGCCTGAATCGCAGTCACGCGCGAAAACGGGGGCAAGGGACGTCAGGTACGGGACAGGGATGATGGGTTTCAAAGCGGGTTTTGCGGCTGCCGTGCTGGCAGCGACGGTCGGGGTTGCGGACGCTCAGCAGTCCGAAGTGCTGTTTTCGCACAAGCACTGGCAGGTCGAGGTTGTCGGCTGGGATGACGGGTCGGTCGGCTGCGTGGCTCAGGTGTCGGCGCCGGGCGAAAGCTTCTCGATCTGGACCTTCCCGGATGGCGCAGTGCAGTTGCAGTTCTATTCGACCGCCTGGAACTTTGGCGAAGGCGACACGGCGGACCTGGAGGTGCAGATCGACCGCCGCGCGCCCTGGAACCTGACCGGAGCCGAGCTTTACCAGAACTCGGTGCTGTTCTACCTGCCCGACGACAAGGCGGGGGTCGATTTCATCGTCGAGGTGGCGCGGGGCACGCGGCTGTACCTGCGGTCGGCCGATGGTTCGGACGTGCAGAATTACTCGCTGGCCGGGTCGCGGGCGTCGATCGACGCGCTGGTCGATTGCGGCGACGTGATCCAGAACCGCACGCCGGGCAACCCGTTCAACTAAGGCTCAAAGCTGGCCGGCTAAAGCTGATCGGTGTCCATCCAGATGGTCACCGGCCCGTCATTCGTCAGGCTGACCGCCATGTCGGCGGCGAACTGGCCGTTGGCGACCGGAACGCCTTCGGTTTCAAGGCATTGGCTGAAGTGACGGTAGAGCCGCTCTCCGATCTCGGGGGCGGCGGCGGTGGAAAAGCCGGGCCGGTTGCCGCGCAGGTCGGCGGCCAGGGTGAACTGGCTGACCACCAGGGCCGCGCCGCCGATGTCGCGGACAGACAGGTTCATCTTGCCCTGATCATCCTTGAAAATCCGCAGCTTGGCGACCTTGGCCGCCAGCCTTTCCGCCTGCGCCTCGGTATCGCCCGCCATGGCGCAAACCAGAATCATCAGGCCGTTGCCAACCTCGCCGATCAGCGCGCCGTCCACCCGGACCTGCGCCTGCGTCACGCGCTGCAGGACCGCCCTCACAGCTCGTTGGCCCAGGGCGGATTGGCCCCGGCGCGGCTGACCGTGACCGCCGCCGCGCGAGTGCCGAGCGACAAGGCGGCGTCCAGCGTCGCATCGGAAAGCCCGGCCACTCCGGCCTTGGTCAGGGCCCCCGCCTGATGCAGCGCGGCCAGCACGCCCGCGTTGAACGTATCGCCCGCCCCCACGGTGTCGACGACCGTAACCCTTTGCGCCGCAACAAAACGATCCTGCGTCGCGGTCACCGCCCGCGCCCCCTTGGCCCCTTCGGTGATGAAGACGACCTTGGGTCCCTTGGCGATGATGGTCCGGGCCAAAGCGGTCAGGTCGCCCGCCCCTTCCAGCCAGTGCAGGTCTTCGTCCGACAGTTTGACGATATCGGCACGGGCGACCATTGCGTCGATCCGGGTGCGGTACGCGACCTCTTTCCCGGCAATGAAGCCGGGGCGGATGTTGGGGTCGATCATCGTGACGCGGCTGCCGCATTCGCGGGCCTGAAGCGCGGCATAAGTGCTGGCCGCGGGGTCGTTCACCAGACTGATCCCGCCCAGAAACAGGGTCGAGACGCTGGCCGGAAGCACCGGCAGGTCAGCGGTGGACAGCATCCGCCCCGCCGTCGCCTCATCATAGAAGGCATAGGTCGCCTGGCCGTTCACCAGCTTGACGAAAGCGACGGTCGTGGGCCGATCCGACCGCGCCAGATAGCGGGTGTCGACGTTCGAGGCCGTCAGGCTATCGGCCAGGATTTCCCCCAGCATGTCATTGGAAACGCCAGAGAAAAACGCAGACGGAGCCCCCAGGCGACCCAGCGCGATGGCGGTGTTGAAGACAGCCCCTCCGGCATAGGGC
>JAKQLM010000742.1 GCA_029567145.1 Pseudomonadota bacterium | reverse complement strand
GCCCCGATAGCCCGACGCGGTGGCCGCGCCCTGATCGCCCGACGCGGTGGCCGCGCCCTGAGTGCCCGACGCGGCCACCGCGTCGGGCGATCAGGGCGCGGCCACCGCGTCGGGCTATCGGGGCGCGGCCACCGCGTCGGGCACTCAGGGCGCGGCCACCGCGTCGGGCTATCAGGGCGCGGCCACCGCGTCGGGCACTCAGGGCGCGGCCACCGCGTCGGGCGATCAGGGCGCGGCCACCGCGTCGGGCTATCGGGGCGCGGCCACCGCGTCGGGCTATCAGGGCGCGGCCACCGCGTCGGGCGATCAGGGCGCGGCCACCGCGTCGGGCGATCGGGGCGCGGCCACCGCGTCGGGCTATCAGGGCGCGGCCACCGCGTCGGGCGATCAGGGCGCGGCCACCGCGTCTGGCGATCAGGGCGCGGCCACCGCGTCGGGCGAAATGTCCTGCGCCATGGCAACCGGCCCTGATGGCAAAGTGCGCGGCGACATGGACGGGGTTGACCTGTTCGCGCGCGAGATTGCCTGGATCGGCGGCAAGCACGAACGCCTGTCTATCGCCTGCGGCACGACCGGACAGGACGGCATCAAGACAGGCACCTGGTATCGCTGTGTCGGCGGCATACTGGTCGAGGTGGCAGCATGAACGCCCTGATCCAGATCGAAGACTACCTGCGCCGCACTTCCGTTCCGGGGGCGGTCCGCTTCCCGGCGAACGGTCACCCCGTCAGCCAGCACATGCTGAATGCCTTGGAGGTTGCCGAGAAGCCGGAAGCCTTCAGCCCGCAGGTCCAGGCCGACGCGGCGAACGTGCTGGACTGGTTCGGCGTGACCGAGGCAGACCGGGCCAAGATCATCCGCTTGCCGCTGCCAGACATGGTGACGGGCGCGATGGAGGCGCATCTGGCCGAGGCGCGGCGGACGGCGGATTGGGCCGCGATTGGTGAGCCGGTCAGCCTGCCCGCGCTGCTGACGGCGGCAGAGGTGCTGGAAACGCACGGCTGCACCAGTGAAGGCGGGCAGGATAGCGCCGCGCTGATCCGGGTTGAAGCTGCCGCAATGCTCAAGCGGATGGCCGCGCGGAAGGTCGATGCACCCCGTCGCGGGGTGATCCGGGCAGAGTTGCCGCGCTTTGCCGCGCTGGTCGGCTTCTGCGCTGTGGTGCTGACCGTGGTTTATGTCGGGGGGGCGGGGTGATGCTGGATTCCTCGCACATCACCTACTTCCCCGAGATGGACCAAGGGAGCGAAGAATGGCTTGCCGCGCGCTGCGGAATGCTGACCGCCAGCGAGGTCAAGCTGATCATGACCGCCACCGGCAAGGTCGCAGACAACGAAAAGACCCGCGCGCACGTTTGGGAGCTTGCTGCGCAACGGATCAGTGGCGTGGTCGAACCCACTTACATCGGCGATGAAATGCTGCGGGGCCACGAGGAAGAACTGCTTGCCCGCATGGCTTATGACAAGCACGTCGCCCCGACGCAGACAGTGGGCTTCGTGGTCAACAGCAAGCTTGGATTTTCGATAGGCTGCAGCCCCGATTGGTTAGTCGGGACGGACGGAATGGGGGAGGCCAAGTCCCGCCGCCAGAAGTTCCAGGTGCAGACCATCGTTGAAAACGTGCTGACCGAAACCTGCCCAGACGATTTCAAGCTGCAGGTCCAGACCGCGCTTTGGGTGACCGAGCGCAAATGGATGGATTTCTGCAGCTACTCAAACGGGCTGCACATGGCCGTGATCCGCATCCTGCCCGATGCCGAATGGCAGTCCACCTTTGAAGCCGCCGCAACTGCTTTCGAAGCCAAGGTGCAGCAAGCCGTTGCCACCTATCGCGGCGCGCTGGAATCCGGCGCGCGCCTAATCCCCACCGAGCGCCGCATCATTCAGGAGATGTTTTGACCATGGCGATTGTTCGCATCATCGACTTTGAGACGACCGGAACGGAACCGCCCGCCGAGGTGTGCGAGGTCGGATACAGCGACCTTGACACCGAAACCCGCGCCATTGCCGAGCCGGTCAGCTGGCTCTGCGGCGTCAAGGAAATGCCGCCAGAGGTTCGGGCGGTTCACCACATCTCGCTTGCCGACTGCGCTGGACAGCCAGCCTTTGACGAGTTCCGGCTATATGATGGCCCGGCGGTCATCGCGGCGCACAATGCCGACTTCGAACGCAAGTTCATCCGCTGCACTCTGCCCATGATTTGCACCTACAAGGCCGCCCTGCGTGTCTGGCCGGAAGCGCCCGGACACAGCAATGGAACGCTGCGCTATTGGCTGGAAGATCAGGGTCTGATCAAGCCGCGCCACGACCTGACCCAGCCCGCCCACCGCGCCGGGCCGGATGCCTACACAACCGCCCATATCCTCGCCGCCCTTCTGAACGCCGGGGCAACGGGCAAGGAGATGGTCGCGTGGACGCTGGAGCCGCGCCTTTTGCCAACCTGCCCGCTGGGCAAGTTCAGGGGCAAGCCCTGGCCCGAAGTAGAAGCCGGGTTTCTGGGCTGGATGCTGCGGCAGGAAGGCATGGAAGAGGATCTGAAATGGAACGCCCGGCGCGAGATTGCGCGGCGTGAGCAAGGAGAAACCAAATGAGTGATATGTCCGCTGTTATCGTTCCCAAGAGCGACCAGATCAACGCCGACGACCTGATCGGTGGCGACCTGACGATCAGGATCACCGCCGTCAGCGTGTCACCCGGCCAGGAACAGCCCGTCAGCATGAAGTTCGAGGGCAGCGCCAAGGTCTACCGGCCCTGCAAGTCCATGGCCCGCGTGATGGTCGCGGCATGGGGGCCAGATTCCAGCGCCTATGTCGGGCGTTCGCTGCAACTCTACCGCGACCCATCGGTGAAGTGGGGCGGCATGGACGTGGGCGGCATTCGCATCCGCAAGATGACGCACATGCCAGACGACCGCCCGATGACCATGGCACTGACCGCGACCAAGGGCAGCCGCAAGCCATACACCGTGCAGCCCCTTGTCGTGCAGGTGGCCCCGACGCAGCCCGCCACGATGACCTCTGCCGATGCCCTCTACATCGCCAAGCGCGCGGCAGAGAAGGGCGTGGAAAGCTTCCGGGGCTGGTTCAACACGGACGAAGGCAAGGATTGCCGCAAGTACGGCCCCATCGCCATCGGATCGCCCGCGCTGGCCGAACTGCAGACCATCGCATCCGGGGCCGACGCCATGCGCGCGATGCCTGACCCGCTTGCCGATATGGACCCCCTGCCGCCCGTCCCGATCGACGCCGAAATCCAGGCGCAGATCGACGCAGACCACCGCGCGGCCATGGCTGCCGACGAAGCGCGCTTGGCGGGGGAGGGGTGATGACTCCCGCAACCATAACCCGCGCCACCCGCGCCATCCTCGCCGCCCACTTCGGCGTGGTTGACGTCACCGACGACCAGAGCCTCACGGACGACCTTGGGGCGGACAGCCTTGGCGTGCTGGAGCTGGTCATGGATCTGGAAGCCGCGTTCGGCATCGACATTCCGGACGACCGCATGGAGGGCGTCAAGACCGTCGCCGATGTGGTCGCGCTGGTGGAAGGGCTAATCCCGGCCCGGATCGCGGGGCTGACATGACCGATGAATTGCGCAAGCTGGTGACGGTGAAGCCGCTGGAGTGGGGGCCGGTAGAGGCGTGGAAAAAGTGCAGCAAAGAAAGGGCCGAGGCGTTCGGCGGTGAGTATCAAGTCGTAATTTTGGACCCGCCCGATGGCCCTCCGTCGCTCTATTTTGAACTTGGGCTTGGGGCGCTACAATTTCGGTTTGAACTTGAAGAAGACCCGGATTGGCCAGGCAGCCGCAGGCCGAAGCAGTTTGCGTCCATTGCAGACGTGAAAGCCGCCGCACAGGCCGACTACGAGGCCCGGATCTTCGCAGCCATGCCCCCCACTCCCCACCCCACACCCGCAGACGGCGGAACAGGAGCGAACAAATGAGAACGGTCATCATCATCGACAATGGGGCGGTCCAGATCGACATGATCCCCGAGAACGATAGCGACATTGCCGCGCTGCGCATGATCCCGGCTGGCACGATGCTGAACGTAGGCAAGGCCAGCGGATACGCGACATGCCGGGGTGGCTACATGCGGCCCTATGGCCAGGACGACGCCGTGCAGTTCACCTTCGCCACGACCATCGAAAAGCCCGCTGAAGGAGACACGCCATGACCCCCGACACCCCCGCCGATGGGGCGCTGGCCGAGTCCATTGCGGAACTGCTGCCGTGCCCGTTCTGCGGGTCAACCAACGTCAGACTTTTCAGCCTGGACGAAGACTGTGAAGTCGTCTCGTGCGACGATTGCAACGGACAAGGCGGGTACTTTGCCGCCCCCGACAGCACAGGCCCTGACGAAGCCATCGCCGCGTGGAGCCGCCGTGCGCTGATCCCCCGCCCCGCCGAACCCGCACAGGTGGCACAGGACGAAGGCCCGCAGAACCGCAAACTGAAAACGTGCAAGGGCTGCAAGCACTTCGTCAGCGAATACTGGCGCGAACCGTCAGGCGATGGCGAAACGTATGACAGCGGCACCAGCGCGGACTGCACCAAGGCTGGCCGGAGCATATCGACCTATTCTGGCGACGAACCCGCCCCGCCAAGCTGGTGCCCGTTCCTCATCTCCGCCGCGCAGGAGGGCTGGGAATGACACGCGAAGAAGCTGAGGGATACGCCGCCGAATACCAGCTGGGCGAACCTATGGGCGACCTCGCCCGCGCCCTTCTGGCCACCATGACCGAGTTGGAACAGGTGAAGGGGGACCTCGCCCTAATGACAGCAGGGCGGGACGCTTACATGAAGCGCAGCCTCGCTGTGGAGAAGGACAGCGCGCGCATCGCTGATTTGGCCGAAGCCGCCGAGACCGCCCTTGCCGCCATGACCGCGCGGGAAGGGGTGCTGCGCGCATTCATCGACGACTTCGCCACGGCAAAGATTGATGCGCTTCGGTATCAGCCCTCATACGGCGAAAGCCCCGAGGACGAACCTGACCCTGTGGTGGATGCCACGGAGGTCTGGGCGTGGCAGTCCGATGCGAAGGACATTCTCACCCTCAAGGAGACACCCGATGCGTGACCTGGAAACCGCACTGGCGGAACTGATCAGCGTAACCGAAGGCCCCGCGATGGGACAACCTTGGGTTCCTGCTGATTTCGTCAGCGACACGACAGGCGAAGCGTTCGCCACGGTTGTTGCCACCATCCTCAACGCCGTCCTCTCGGGCGATCTGGTCCCCAAGGCGCTGCTGGCTGCGGCAAACGAGGCGGCGGCGGACTTCGTAGGAAATGAAGCGCCATCCTTCCCCGACGAGGTAGCATGGTGCGTTGAAGATTTGGCGCAAGCCATCCGCGCCATCACCCACGCCGACGCACATGCCGCGCTGGATGCGATGATCAGCCGGGCGCGGGAGGAAGTGCTCGCGCCGATCCGGGATGCCGTCACGCAATACCATCTTGCCCTTGACCGGCACGATAACGGGAAAATTGCGGGGTATCGCCTGCAAGACGCGGTGCAGAAACTTCTAGGAATGCCGTGGAGGCAGGGGGCCGCCCTCCGCGCCAATGCGACGGACGCCAGCGAAGGGGAGCGGTGACATGGGCCACCTCCTAACCGCCGCGCTTCTGTCCGCAGGGACCATCGCGGCGACGGCTTGGGCAAACGACCCGGTCATCACCACCGCCGCCTGCGTGATCTGCGGACTGCTGATCAACCTGGCGGGCGGGGAAATAATCAAGGATTGGAGAGGAAAATGAGCGACAGACCTGCACTCACCGTCAAGGTTGGCGGCTACTCCAGCGTGGTCGGCGGGGGCGTTCACCTGCATGAAGCGGACGGTCGCTTTGCCGGTCAGATCATGATCGCCTGCCAGACCGACACATTGCGCGACAAGGATTTGCAGCAGGCGATGTGCAACTGCATCGCCAAGGCGTTGACCCAGTTCTTCGGGTCGGA
>JAKQLM010000738.1 GCA_029567145.1 Pseudomonadota bacterium | reverse complement strand
CTTGCGGCGTTCGCGTTTGTGCGCTTCCAGGGCGGGCGCAGCGGAAATGGGTTTGCTCACCGGGGGTGTTGTTAATGACTGACTGGTTAGTAATGTAGCCACTCCGGGCATTGGCGTCAAGCCGCGAGGGTCCGCTGTGAGCCCTGCCCGGCGATGGCGTTCGGGCAAATTTTTGTAAAGCTGCCCGGCGCGAAAAAACAAACAGGACCTGGATCGGTCCTGTTTTTGTAGCTGGCAGTGACCTGTCGGCGACGGGATCGGGCCGATAGGATCAGAAAAACTCAGTTGAACGCCGCGATCCCGGTGATCGCCCGGCCCAGGATCAGTGCGTGCACGTCGTGGGTGCCTTCGTAGGTGTTCACCACCTCCAGGTTCACCAGATGGCGGGCCACGCCGAATTCGTCGCTGATGCCGTTGCCGCCCATCATGTCGCGGGCCAGGCGGGCGATGTCGAGCGCCTTGCCACAGCTGTTGCGCTTGAGGATGGAGGTGATCTCCACCGCGGCGGTGCCTTCGTCCTTCATGCGGCCCAGGCGCAGGCAGCCCTGCAGGCCCAGGGTGATTTCGGTCAGCATGTCGGCCAGCTTTTTCTGGATCAGCTGGTTGGCGGCCAGCGGGCGGCCGAACTGCTGGCGGTCCAGCACGTACTGGCGGGCGCGGAAGTAGCAGTCTTCGGCTGCGCCGAGCGCCCCCCAGGCGATGCCGTAGCGGGCGCTGTTCAGGCAGGTGAACGGGCCCTTCAGGCCCCGCACCTCGGGGAAGGCGTTTTCTTCCGGCACGAAGACCTCGTCCATCACGATTTCGCCAGTGATGCTGGCGCGCAGGCCCACCTTGCCATGCACGGCGGGGGCCGACAGGCCTTTCCAGCCTTTTTCGAGCACGAAGCCGCGGATCTGGCCGCCATCGTCCTTGGCCCAGACGACAAACACGTCGGCGATCGGGCTGTTGGTGATCCACATCTTGCTGCCCGACAGGCTGAAGCCGCCATCGACCTTGCGCGCGCGGGTGATCATCGAGCCCGGGTCGGAGCCGTGGTT
>JAKQLM010000733.1 GCA_029567145.1 Pseudomonadota bacterium | reverse complement strand
CCACCACGGGCGCAAGTGTAACATCTGGGATCACTTCCGGCCCTTCGGCAGGAACAGGGATCTTCCAGAATCCCTGCAGCATATGGCAATCCGGCGTCCAGGGCCGGAACACCAGTGGGGTGCCGGGTGTCAAGACGACTGGCAACGCCACAGTCGCGCCGCGAGCGACAAGATCTTCCAGCCAATGCCGCAGGTTCAGTTCCGCCTTGATCGGCCACCAGGCCGAGATCGTCAGGCCCTCGATCCGCCCGAACCGCGCGCGGATCAGATCGTCCAGCCGGGGTGTGATCCGCTCGGCGGCGTCCTGTCGCGCCGACACAGACAGCGCGGCGCGTTCCGCCAGCAGACGCGCCCGCTCGGCCTTGCGCCAGCGCGCCACGTCACGCGCCTGCGCCGGATCGACGGCCAGCGGGTCAAAATAGGTCGGGTCGATTTCATGTGCCAGACAGGGGGGCGAGGCATAGCCCCGCGGGCTGTCGTCATCGCCGGTCATGCCTCATCCCCCTTGGTCAGCACAGCCAGACGGGCCAGGGCTATCCGCGCCTCGTCCATGATCGCCGCCACGCGCCCGGCGGCCGTTGGCAGGCTGTCGATCAGCGAGACGCTTTGGCCGGCATAGATCGCCATCGCCTCAAGGTTGCCCGTCGTGGTGCGAAGCGGGGAATCGGTGCTGTAGCGCAAGAGGGGGCGGCCATCCTCGGCGGCGATCACCTCGCGCGGCAAGAGGTCGGGCCGGTGTCCCATCAGATTGGGGCCAAGGCCCTCGATCACCGAATTGCGGATCACTCGGACCGGGGTATTCGGCGGCCAGTTCAGCGCATAGATGTCGGTGTGGACGGTATCTTCGGCCATCGCTGCCAGAACGCGGGCCTTGTGTTCCTCATGGGCAAAGGATTCGACAGTCGCCAGAAAAGCCGTGCCGCAATGGATGCCCTGCGCCCCAAGCGCCACCGCAGCGATCAGGCTGGCCCCGGTCGCAAAGCCCCCCGAGGCGATGACCGGCAGCCTGACCGCGCGCACCACCTGTTCCACCAGCACAAGCGCCGAGACTGTGCCATGGACATGTCCACCGGCCTCGACCCCTTGCACGATCAGCACATCCGCACCTGCGGCCTCGGCGGCAAGCGCAGCCTTGAGCGAGCCGACCTGATGCAGAACCAGGCAGCCGGCCGCCTTGGCCCGCGCCACGGCCGCAGGCACCACATCCCAGAAAAAGCACATCGCCTGAACGCCAAGATCAAGGCAGACGCCCAGTTCGGCATCCAGAAGTGCCGGGTCGGTGGCTGCCGGGATAAGGTTCACCGCAAAGGGCCTGGCGGTGCGGGCCCTGACGGCGGCAATTTCCTCGGCGATCAGTTGTGGCGTTTCGCGCACCATGCCGAGGATGCCATACCCACCCGCCTCTGCCACCGCCGCGACCAGTTCAGATCGCGCCACGCCCCCCATCCCTGCCAGCAGGATGGGCACATCGCAGCCCAGCAAGGTGCAGACAGGGGTGTGCAGTCGGGTGTCAGTCATTGCGCGTATTCCTTGGCGAGAGTTTCGGCCAGATGATCGCGCAGGACAAGCGCGTGGGTGTGAAGCCTGTCCTTTGCGGTATAGATCAGGCTTGCCGGCCCCCCGCGGCACCAGGCAAGAGCGCTTTCCACAGCCTCGGGGTTGTCGCGCAATTCGGCACGGTATCGGTTGCCGAACTCGGCCCATTTCGCAGGGTCATGCCCGTACCAGATGCGCAG
>JAKQLM010000694.1 GCA_029567145.1 Pseudomonadota bacterium | reverse complement strand
GACGGTCGCGCTGTTCAACCCCTTGGTTGCGGCCACGTCCAAGGCCTATGACGCGCGCCGCGCGGCGCTGTCGCAGGGCGGCGGGTCAGTGCTGTCGGTCGCCGACACCGGGCTTTGGCTGCGGCAGGGGTCGGACGACGGCCAGACCGTGATCCAGGCGGCTCGCGCCAACGCGGACGGGACCGAGCTTTACGGCGTGACCTTCCTGGGCTTCGACGCCGACGGCCTGCCAGTGCGCCGGGTCGAGGCGGAAAGTGCAAAACTGGTGAATGGCGCGTGGGAACTGACCGGGACCAAAAGCTGGGACCTTGCCCAAGCCAACCCCGAGCTTGCAGCCGTCACGACGGACGGGCCGGTCGCCCTGCCCTCGGACCTGACGGCGGACCGGATTCGCGACAGTTTCGGCACGCCGTCCGCCATCGGCTTCTGGGACCTGCCCGGCTATATCGCCGATCTGGAACGGGCCGGGTTTTCCGCGCGGGCCTACAAGCTGTGGTTCCAGATGGAACTGGCGTTGCCGGTCCTGATGGCCGCGATGGTGCTCGTCGCCGCCGGGTTCACCATGCGCCATGTCCGCTTTGGCGGCACCGGCAAGATGGTGCTGATCGCCCTTCTCTCCGGGTTCGGGTTCTTTTTCCTGCGCAACTTCGCGCAGGCCCTGGGCGACACCGGCCAGATTCCTATCGCCCTTGCCGCCTGGAGCCCGCCCGTCGCGGCGGTCCTGCTGTCGCTGGGCCTGTTGCTGCATCTGGAGGACGGCTGACATGGTGCGCGTCCTTCTTGCCCTGACGATCGGTCTTCTGCTGTCGCTGCCCGCCGTCCTGCCCGCGCGGGCGCAGGATCAGGCGACGCTGATCTCGGACAGTCTGGAAATCACCGGCGACACCCGGCTGATCGCAGATGGCAATGTCGAGGTGTTCTACAAGGGCCGTCGCCTGAAGGCCGGGCGCATCGTCTTTGACCAGGTCACCGACCGGCTGGAGATCACCGGCCCCATCGTGCTGACCGAAGCCAGTGGCGAGGTCATCATCCTGGCCAGCCAGGCCGATCTGGCCGCCGACCTGACCGAAGGCATCCTGACCAGCGCGCGGCTGGTCCTGAACCGCCAGCTGCAACTGGCGGCGAACACGATGACCCGGGTCGCGGGGCGCTATACCGCGTTGCAAACGGTGGCTGCGTCGTCGTGCAAGGTCTGCGCGGGCGATCCGACGCCGTTGTGGGAAATTCGCGCCCGCCGCGTCGTGCATGACGAACAGGAACGGCAGATCTACTTTGATCACGCGCAGTTCCGGCTGGGCGGGGTGCCGATCCTGTACATCCCGCGCCTGCGGATGCCCGATCCGACGCTGGACCGCGCGACCGGCGTGCTGATGCCGACGATCCGTACGACCTCGGACCTGGGAACCGGGATCAAGCTGCCCTATTTCATCGCGATCAGCCCGTCCTCGGACCTGACGGTGACGCCCTATGTCACCACGCGCGACAGCCAGACGTTGGGCCTGCGCTATCGTCAGGTCTTTGCCACCGGCCGGATCGAGCTGAACGGCGCGATCACCAATGACGACCTGCTGTCGGACGGCGCGCGCGGCTATCTTTTCGTGGACGGGGCCTTTGACCTGCCCCTGGGCTTTGGCCTGACGATCAAGGGCCAGACCGTGACCGATCCGGCCTATCTGCTGGATTATGGCATCGCCAACCTGGACCGGCTGGACAGCCGGATCGAGGCCAGCCGCACCCGGCGCAACGAACATATCTCGGCCCGGATCATCAGCTTCCAGACCCTGCGCGACGACGAGGACAACACGACGATCCCGACGCTGATCGCCGATCTGACCTTTCACCGCCGGTTTTCGCTGGGGCCCCTGGGGGGCGAGGGCGGGTTGCGGTTCCAGACCCACAACCACTATCGCAGCTCGACCGATCCCCTGGACGACGCAGACATCGACGATATCTCTCCAGGTCGTGACCTTGGCCGGATTTCCGCGCGGATCGACTGGCGGCGCAG
>JAKQLM010000693.1 GCA_029567145.1 Pseudomonadota bacterium | reverse complement strand
CATCTGGTGGCCGAGATCGAAAAGCTGCGTGGGCAGGGGGTGGAGATTTCGCCCGACAACCTGATGCTGGCCGAGAATGCCAGCCTGATCCTGCCGATCCACGGCGAGCTGGACCGGGGCCGCGAGGCGCAGACCACGGTGGCCAAGATCGGCACCACCGGGCGCGGGATCGGCCCGGCCTATGAGGACAAGGTTGGCCGCCGGGCCATTCGTGTCGCGGACCTGTTCGACGCGGCGACGCTGGACACGCGGATCGGGCGGCTTCTGACCCACCACAACGCCTTGCGGGCTGGGTTGGGGCTGGAGCCGGTGGACGCAGACGCGCTGAAGGCGGCGCTGCTGGAGATTGCCCCCAAGATCAAACCCTATGCCGGGCCGGTCTGGAAAGTGCTGAACGAGGCACGGCGGGCGGGCAAGCGCATCCTGTTCGAAGGCGCGCAAGGTGCGCTGCTGGACATCGATTTCGGCACCTATCCCTATGTCACCTCGTCCAACACCATCGCAGGTCAAGCGGCGACGGGCACGGGGCTTGGCCCGACGGCCATCGATTTCGTGCTGGGCATCGTCAAGGCCTATACCACCCGCGTCGGTGAAGGCCCCTTCCCGGCGGAACTGCATGACGCCGATGGCGAGCGGCTGGGCGAGCGTGGGCATGAGTTTGGCACGGTGACGGGCAGAAAGCGGCGGTGCGGCTGGTTTGATGCGGTTCTGGTGCGCCAGACCTGTGCGACCAGCGGCGTTTCGGGCATTGCGCTGACCAAGCTGGACGTGCTGGACGGGTTCAAGACGCTGAAGATCTGCGTCGGCTATGATCTGGATGGCAAGCGGATGGACTATCTGCCGACCGCAGCCGACCAGCAGGCCCGCTGCACCCCGATCTATGAAGAGCTGGAAGGCTGGTCGGAAAACACTGCCGGGGCACGGTCCTGGGCCGATCTGCCGGGGGCGGCAATCAAGTACGTGCGCCGGATCGAAGAGCTGATCCAGTGCCCGGTGGCGCTTGTGTCAACCTCGCCCGAGCGGGACGATACGATCCTTGTCACCGATCCTTTCGCAGACTGACCGCACCATGGCGCTAAGCTATCAAGCCAGAAAACGCTGGGCGCTG
>JAKQLM010000674.1 GCA_029567145.1 Pseudomonadota bacterium | reverse complement strand
CGCTTGATTTCGCCGGTGGCACCGTCGTCCACATCAACGCGGGTATTGCCGGCCTGGTCGGCTGCATCATGGTCGGCCAGCGTATCGGCCACGGCAAGGAACCGATGCCGCCACACAGCCTGGTGATGACGATGATCGGCGCCTCGCTGCTGTGGGTCGGCTGGTTCGGCTTCAACGCGGGTTCGAACCTGGAATCGAACGGCCTGACGGCGCTGGCCTTCCTGAACACCTTCGTCGCCACGGCCGCCGCGACCCTGTCCTGGGTCCTGGTCGAGCAGCTGCGCCACGGCCGCCCCTCGCTTCTGGGTGCGGTGACCGGCGCGGTCGCGGGCCTTGTCGCCATCACTCCGGCGGCGGGTTTCGCAGCCCCGGGGGGGGCGCTGATCTTGGGCCTGATCGTCTCGCCCATCTGCTACATCTTCGTCTCGACGGTGAAGAAAAAGCTGGGCTACGACGACAGCCTTGACGTGTTCGGCGTCCACGGCGTCGGCGGCATCGTCGGAGCCATCGCGACCGGCATCGTCGCCGACCCGTCGCTGGGCGGCCAGGGCTGGTACGACTACACCGTCTTCCCGGCGGTGGCAGGGACCTATGACATGGGCGCGCAGGTCTGGACCCAGATCAAGGCGGTCTCGGTCACCGTGGTCTGGACCGGTCTGGTGTCGCTGGTGCTGTTCTATGTCATCAAGCTGGTGTTCGGGCTGCGTCCGTCCGCCGATGACGAACGTCAGGGCCTTGACCAGACCTCGCACGGCGAAAGCGCCTACAACTACTAGGGATTGGCGCGGGGCCACCTCCTCCCGGCCCTTCTCCAGACTGGCGGCCCGCGGGATCCTCCCCCCGCGGGCCGTTTCGTTTTGGGGGTTCAAGCGGCCGAAGCCGGTCGATAGGCTGGCCGTAACCTGAGGGGCTGATGCAGACAGACGGCAGACCGTTGCGCGGCGTGGTGCTGGTGGTGGCGGCGACCTTCGTCTTTGCCGTCGCCGATACATTGGGCAAGCATCTGGCCATGCTCTACGCCGTGACCCTGGTCCTGGCCGCCCGCTACACGGTGAATTTCGCGCTGGTCGCGCTGGTCATGGCCCCGCGCCACGGCAGCGCCTTGTGGCGGACCCGGCGCGGCGGGCTGGTCGCCCTGCGCGCGCTGTGCCTGGCGCTGGCCTCGATCACCATGCTGCTGGCTTTGCGTCTGATGCCGGTGGCCGAAACGGTGGCGATCATCTACATCGCGCCGGTCCTGGTTATGCTGGGCGCAGGCACCCTCTTGGGCGAAAAGATCGGGCCGCTGGGCTGGATCGGCGCAGGCCTCGGTTTTGCCGGGGTCCTGCTGATCGCGCGCCCCGGCAGCGGGCTTGACCCCTGGGGCGTCGTCCTGGCGCTGATGAATGCGGGGCTGGCCACGGGATACCATCTCTTGACTCGCGTCCTGTCCAGGACGGAAACCACCATGGCGCTGATGTTCCACACCGCCCTGATCGGCGCGGTGGTCTTCATCGGCCTGGCGGTTGCGCTTGGCTCGGGACCCGTGCCCACGCTGCTGGATGCGGGCCTCATGCTGGCG
>JAKQLM010000669.1 GCA_029567145.1 Pseudomonadota bacterium | reverse complement strand
CGCCAGCCCCACCCGCACCATGGCGCCGGGGCGGGGGTCGTGGAAGGCATCGACCACGCGGATCATGTCGTTCAGGATCGCCGGTTCCTGTTCGACCAGCGCATCCGGCGGCAGACCCCCGGCGCTTTCGCCAATCGACATCGCCCCGCGCGTCGGGTGAAAACGCAAGCCCACCTCGCCCGCCGCCGCGATGGTATCGTCCAGCCGCGCCCCGTTCGGGTAAAGGTACAGATGGTCCGAGGTCAGCGAACAGCCCGACAGCGCCAGTTCCGCCAGTCCGACCTGGGCCGAGGTGAACATCTCCTCTGGCCCAAAGCGCGACCAGATCGGATACAGGGTCTTCAGCCAGCCAAACAGCAGCGCATCCTGCCCGCGGGGCACGGCGCGGGTCAGGGTCTGGTACAGGTGATGGTGGGTGTTCACCAGACCCGGCGTCACCACGCAGCCCTGCGCGTCGATCACCTCGGCCTCGGCCTGGGACAGATCGTGACCGACAGCCAGGACCACGCCGTCCCGCAGGTAGATGTCAGCCCCGGACAGTTCGTCGCGCCGGGCGTTCATCGTGACGACGGCATCGGCATTGCGGATCACAAGATCGGACATGGGTGCACCTTGGCACCCTTCGGACTGGGACATCCCCAAGGCTGACCGCCAGAAGGGAGAAGGCCGTAATCAGCGCAAGATTATTACCCTGCGCCCGCTGGTTGAGCAAGCGCTTACTTGCTGGGCAAAATGTCGCGACGGCCCGGATCGGACAGGCGCCGGGCGGGACGTCAGCCGTTCAGCAAGGCCATCGCTTCGGCGTGCAGTTCGCGACTGGCGGCGGCAAGGATCCGGCCCCCGTCATGCGCCGGGCGGCCCTGCCAGTCGGTGACGATCCCGCCTGCCGCCTCGATGACCGCAATCGGGGCCTGCACGTCATAGGCCTGCAAGCCCGCCTCGATCACCAGGTCGATCTGCCCGGCGGCAATCAGGGCATAGGCGTAGCAATCGGTGCCATAGCGCACCAGACGCGCCTTGGGGGCGACCCGGCGGAAGGCGGTCCCTTCCTCGGCTGTGCCAACCTCGGGGAAGGTGGAAAACAGGATCGCCTGCGACAGCGGGCGGGGCGCGCGGACGGCCAGCGCCGCCTCGCCCATCGGGCCGACGACACGGGCGCGGCCAAGGCCGCCTTCAAACCGTTCGCGGATATAGGGTTGGTCGATGATGCCATAAAGCGGGCCATGCTCGTCCCGGACCGAGATCAGCACCCCCCAGGTCGGCGTGCCCGACAGATAGCCGCGGGTGCCGTCGATCGGGTCCAGCACCCAGGTCAGGCCCGAGGTGCCGTGATAGGGACCGAACTCTTCGCCCAGAATGCTGTCTTGCGGACGGCGACGCGCCAGAACCGCGCGCATCCGGTCTTCGGACAAGCGGTCGGCGGCGGTCACCGGATCGAAGCGGTCGGTTTCCTTGGTATCGGCGGCCAGATCGCGGGTCCGGAAATGCGACAGCGTCGCCACCCGGGCCACATCGGCCAATTCATGCGCGGTCGCGACAAGCTCGTCGACCAGTGCCCCGGATACCTGCATCTTCCCCTCCGTGCCCCAGTGCCCGAAGGGGCCCTGCCGCATGGGCGCTAATCGCTCATGCAGGCAAGGTCAAGCTTGGTGGTCTTACGCCGCTTCGGACAGCACGCGGGCCAGATCGAACAGGCGGCGGCGCTGCGCTTCCGGGATGGCGTAGTAGGACCGCACCAGTTCCAGTGCCTCCTTGTCGGCCATCATGTCGCCTTGCGCGGCAGCGGCGGCAATCTGACCTTCGGCCAGGCCTTCAAAGAAGAACGAGATCGACACGCCCAAGGCGTCCGCGACGTCCCACAGCCGCGAAGCGCTGACCCGGTTCATCCCGGTTTCGTATTTCTGGATCTGCTGAAATTTGATGCCCACCTTGTCGGCAAGCTGCTGCTGCGTCATTCCGACCATCCAGCGGCGGTGGCGGATGCGCTTGCCAACATGGGCGTCTACGGGATGCTTCATTCTTGACTCCGAATAATAATGTACGTTCCCCTCGGATATCTATAAGCAAGAAGCGTGCCATTCTTCGACCCGAGCGGCGTTGGCGGCGAAAAAACTTCGGTCGGGCCAAAACCTATCCTTTTGTACTATGTCAATTATACGGCGGTATAAGACACGGAAGAGTTGTTCGCACTGACAGCCAATACTCGCAAAGATTATGTAGCACTCGCCTTTAGGGTGATTTGCATTTTGCATTGCGTATCGCGCGCATCTTGCGTGACTGTTGCATTTCGCAAAGATACAGTGCCCAGTTTACCCCAAGACTGTCCATTGATCCCGGAACAATATACCAAAGGATGTATTTGTGGCGGGGGGAGCAGGCGATGCGGGCATGGCAGATCACCAGGTTGGACGAACTGCCGACGCTGGTTCACCTGCCCGACCCTGTCCCGCAGGCCGGTGAGGTGGGGATCCGCATCCTGGCCGCCGGACTTAACTTTGCCGATCTTCTGGCGCTGCAGGGTCGCTACCAGGTCAAGCCCCCCCTGCCCTTCGTCCCGGGGATGGAATTTGCCGGCGTGGTGGACACTTTGGGGCCCGGCACCGACGGACCTGCCCCCGGCACCCGCGTCCTGGGGACCTGCACGGCCGGCGCGCTGGCCGAACGGATTGCGGTCCCCGCGGTACGGGTCTCCATCCTGCCCGACGCGATGACGATGGCCGAGGCGGCCGGCTTTCCCATCGCGTACGGCACCTCGCATCTGGCGCTGGGGCACAAGGCCGGGCTGCAACCCGGCGAGACGCTGTTCGTCACCGGGGCGGCGGGGGGTGTCGGGCTGACGGCGGTCGAGATCGGCAAGCGGCTGGGCGCGAAGGTCATCGCCTCGGCGCGGGGGCCGGACCGGCTGGCGGTCGCGGCGGCTGCAGGGGCGGACGTGCTGATCGACAGCACCGCGCCGGACCTGAAGGATCGCCTGCGCGCCGAGGGTGGGGTCGATGTGGTCTATGACGCGGTGGGCGGCCCGGCCTTCGACGCCGCCCTGCGGGCGTGCAAGCCGGACGGGCGGCTTCTGGCCATCGGCTTTGCCTCGGGCGAGGTGCCGCAGGTTGCGGCGAACCTTCTGCTGGTCAAGAACCTGTGCGTGATGGGGTTCTGGTACGGCGGCTATCAGGACCACCGGCCCGACATCGTGGCGGCCAGCATGGCGCAGCTCTTGCGCTGGCGGGGCGAAGGCCAGCTGCACCCCCACATCGGCGAGATGCTGGAACTTGAAGACCTGCCGCAGGGGCTGGAGCTGTTGCGCAGCCGCCGCGCCACCG
>JAKQLM010000640.1 GCA_029567145.1 Pseudomonadota bacterium | reverse complement strand
GGCAGGGGCTGTCGACCGACACTCACCTGGTCTTTGCGCGCCTGTTGCAGGGTCTGGCCGATGACGAGATCCGCATCGACCTGCACCCCGACCCCGACCGCGACGCGACCCGCGCCTGCTTCGCACTGGCCGACCACCCCGGCATCTTCAGCCGTCTTGCGGGGGCGCTGGCGCTGGTCGGCGCGAACGTGGTGGACGCGCGGACCTACACCTCAAAAGACGGCTACGCGACCGCCGTCTTCTGGGTGCAGGACATCGAGGGCAAGCCCTATGAAGTCACGCGCCTGCCCCGCTTGCGCGGCATGATCGACAAGACCCTGAAGGGCGAAGTCGTCGCGCGCGAGGCGCTGAAGGACCGCGACAAGATCAAGAAGCGCGACCGCGAGTTCCGGTTTCCGACCCACATCACCTTCGACAACGAAGGCTCCGACATCTACACCATCATCGAGGTCGACACCCGCGACCGACCGGGCCTGCTGTATGACCTGACGCGGACGCTGGCGGCCAACAACATCTACATTGCCAGCGCCGTGATCGCGACCTATGGCGCGCAGGTGGTGGATACCTTTTACGTCAAGGACATGTTCGGCTTGAAGCTGCATCAGAAGCACCGGCAAGAGGCGCTGGACCGCAAGATCCGCGCCGCCATCGCCGAAGGCGCAGAGCGGGCGCAAGGGGCCGCCGGATGAAGCCGGTCCGCCTGGTCAAGGGCTTTCTGACCGTCGGGTTCTGGACGCTGGTCAGTCGTGTCGCAGGCCTGGTGCGCGACATCTTTCTGGCGCGCTACCTGGGCGACGGCACCGTGGCGCAGGCCTTTGTCGTGGCACAGTCGCTGCCCAACATGTTCCGCCGGTTCTTTGCCGAGGGCGCGTTCAACTTTGCCTTCGTCCCGATGTTCGCAAAGAAGGTCGAGGCGGGAGAGGACGCCGGCGCCTTTGCCCGCGATGCGTTCTGGGGCATGGCGGGGTTTCTGGCGGTGTTTTCGGCGCTGGCGATCATCTTCATGCCGGGGCTGGTGTTCCTTATGGCCTCGGGCTTTGTGGGCGATGAGCGGTTTGACGTGGCCGTCACGCTGGGCCGGATCGCATTCGCCTACATCCTGTTCATATCGCTGACCGCGCTTTTGTCGGGGATGCTGAACGCGGCGGGAAAGTTCGTCATCACCTCGATCGTGTCGGTCCTGCTGTCGTTGACCATGATCGGGGGCATGATCCTGGCCAACCGGATGGGCTGGGACATGGGCCGGACGCTGGCCTGGTCGGTCACCGTGTCGGGCGTCTTGCAGCTGCTGGCGACCTGGGCCGCCGTGCGGCATCTGGGCTACCGGCTGCCGTTCCGTTGGCCCGTGCTGACGCCGGACCTCAAGCGGCTGGCGGTGATTGCCGCCCCTGCGGTGCTGGCGGGCGGGGTGGTGCAGGTCAACCTGATCGTCGGCCGCCAGATCGCCAGCATGACCGAAGGCGCGGTGGTCTGGTTGTACAACGCCGACCGGATCTATCAGCTGCCGCTGGGTGTTGTCGGCATTGCCATCGGGATCGTCCTGCTTCCGGACCTGTCGCGCCGGTTGCGGGCGGGGGATGACGACGGCTCGCGCGCGTCGTTCAACCGGGGGACCGAGTTTGCGCTGCTGCTGACCCTGCCTGCCGCAGTCGCGTTGATGGTGATCGCCTGGCCGATCATCAGCGTGTTGTTCCAGCGCGGCGAATATGGTCCCGAGGCAACTGCGAACACCGCGTTTGCGCTGGCCGCCTATGGCGCTGGCCTGCCTGCCTTTGTGCTGCACAAGGTCCTGCAACCGCTGTTCTACGCCCGCGAAGACACGACCTCGCCCTTCCGCTATGCGGTCTGGTCGATGATGGTGAACGCGGTGCTGGCGCTGGCGCTGTTGCCGCTGATCGGCTGGCTGGCGGCGGCGGTGGCGACCACGGTATCGGCCTGGGTCATGGTCTGGCAGTTGTGGCGTGGCAGTCGGACCATGGGTGACGCCGCGCGGCTGGATGACCGTTTCATCGCACGCGTGCCCCGGATCGTCGCGGCCTCGGCGCTGATGGGGCTGGTCCTTTGGGCGCTGTCGGTCGTGCTGGCCGGACCGCTGGCCACCCCGGGCATTCGCACGGCGGCGCTGGGGGCGATGATCCTGGCGGCGATGGTGGTCTACTTCGGGACGGTGCTGCTGATCGGCGGGATGAGCTGGGCCGAATTGCGCGGGGCGTTCCGCCGTCAGCGCTGACGCATCTTGTCCATCACCCGCGACCAACCGCCCGGGCTGACGACAAAGGACAGAAGGAACCCCGCCGCAAAGCCGGTGACATCGGCGATCCAGTCCCAGCCGCCGCCAAAGATCACGCCAAAGATCAGCTGGAACAACAGCAGGAACCCGATCAGGCTGAACGCCCGATACTTGTTCGCGCCGGTCCGGGCCAGGTTCACCCAAAGCAGGAAGGTGAAGGCCCCGATCAGCCCATAGACCGCCGGATAGGCCCCGATCAGCGGCACGCGCGCCTCGGGCGTCAGAAAGCCGTAGGCCAGCGCGCCCGCTGCAGCCGCCCCAAGAGCAACGACCACCACCGCCCACCAGCGGAAGATCTCGCCCACCATCTTGCCAAGGGCCAGCAGGATCACCACCGCAAACAGCGCATGGGTAAAGCTGCCGTGCACCAGCGTGTAGCTGACAAGACGGTGCAACTCCTCCAACGGGTAGCCGCCGGTTTCCCACTGATGGTGCAGCACGGTCGGATAGGCCGCGAACCGTTCGACCGCCAGAAGCCGCCAGCCCGCGCCTTGCGGCCCGCCGACCATCCCGCTTTCGGCCAGGGTCAGGACCACCTCCATCGCGATCAACGGCAAGGCCAGGACCCAGACGATCCACGGCAAGGGATTGATCGGCGCTGCGTTGTGATCCTGGTCCATGCCTGCCCTGCCCTGCTCTTTGCGCGGATTGACGCCTTCTGCCCCTTCGATTACGCGGAATGCCAAGCTTAATCCAGACGGAGCCACCCATGTCTTCCGCAGCCTCGCCCGACCAAGTGGGTGGCCAGACGCCGAAAGCCTTTCAGCCGCGCATCTTTTCCGGCATCCAGCCCTCGGGCGGGATCACGTTGGGCAACTACCTTGGCGCGCTGAAGCGGTTCGTCGAAAAGCAGGACGAGGGGATCGAGACGGTCTACTGCCTGGTCGACATGCACGCGATCACCGTCTGGCAGGACCCGGAAAAGCTGCGCCAGCAGACCCGCGAAGGGGCGGCAGCCTTCCTTGCCGCCGGGATCGATCCGAAGCGGTCTATCCTGTTCAACCAGTCCCAGGTCTCGGCCCATGCCGAGCTTGGCTGGATCTTCAGCTGCATCGCCCGCATGGGCTGGATGAGCCGGATGACCCAGTGGAAAGACAAGACCGCCGGCAAGAACGCCGAAGCCGCCAGCCTTGGGCTGTTTGCCTACCCTGCGCTGATGGCCGCCGACATTCTGGCCTACAAGGCCACGATGGTGCCGGTGGGCGATGACCAGAAGCAGCATCTGGAGCTGACCCGCGACATCGCGATCAAGTTCAACAATGACTATGGCGTCGATTTCTTCCCGGTGGTCGAGCCGCTGATCGAAGGCGCCGCGACCCGGGTGATGTCCTTGCGGGACGGCACCAAGAAGATGTCGAAATCCGACCCTTCGGATCAAAGTCGGATCAACCTGACCGACGACGCCGACACCATCGCCGCCAAGATCCGCAAGGCCAAGACCGACGCCGAGCCTTTGCCCGACAGCATCGACGGGCTGAAGGATCGGCCCGAGGCGAAGAACCTGGTCAACATCTATGCCGCCCTTGCCGGTCAGACCGTGGCCCAGGTGATCGCTGACAACGCAGGCGCACAGTTCGGGACCTTCAAGCCGAAGCTGGTCGATCTGGCGGTGGCCAAGCTGTCGCCGATCAGCGGCGAGATGAACCGTCTGATGGCCGATCCGGGTGAGATTGACCGCATTCTTGGCAACGGGGCCGACCGCGCCGACGCCCTGGCCCGGCCGATCCTGGACCAGGTCTACGACATCACCGGCATGATCCGTTCACGCCGGAAGTAATCCACAGCTTTCCGTGGCCCCGGTTCGGGGCTGTCACATACCGGATTCATCGGCCCGCTAAACCGACAGGCGTCCGGAGCTGCGATCTGACCCCATCGCCCGGCGCGACCGCTCTGTCCCCCTAAGCGGGCGCGCCGTCCCGACATGCCCCCATGCCTTCCCGCATGGGGGCCTTTTTCCCGCAGGCCCTGCCGCAGAAGCCGGGCTTCAACGGCAAGTCTTTGACTCTACAGACTCTCCTGGCCCGAATGTGCGTTGACACCATAGTCTGCAGGAAAACCGGAAGAGAGCGGAGGACGCCGGAAGATGGCGGATGGGCCACGATAACAACGGGTTAGCGTGGCGTGGCGCGGGGTTGGGGGCGTGGGGGTGGTGTCAGCAGGAAATGGGGAAAACGGGGCTTTGGCGGCCTGCCGGGCGTGATGGGCCGATTTGGCGGGCGAGCTTTAAGGGGGCGTTTAAACGCCAATAAAACCGGGGTTTCAGGGGGTGCTTGGGGCCGTCTTTCGATCAAAAGGGACTGTCGGAGCAGGCTGGAACTGGGAGATAGAGCGCCAAGTTTGGCGGCGTGTTCCCAGTTGGGCGCAAAGCATTGAAAAGACGGGGCAACGGCGGTGAGATCGGGCATGACACCCGATCTCGTTCTGGGAAGTGATTATCGGTCAGAGGCAGAGGTAAAGGTGTTCGACCTGGTACTCGCCGGAGATGCTAGTCGAGGCGTATTCTGCCGTGCGCTTGCCGCCCTTGTTGCAGATGCGAAGGGCGGCTGCGTCGGTCTCGGCGCTGCGGACACCTTCCCCGAAGGCGTTGGCCATTGCGATCTTCACGCTGTCGCCGTTGTAGTCGGAAACGATGGGCTCGCCCGGTGGGACGCAGGCGGACAGAAAGACGACGGCGAGAAGGGACGATGCACGCTTCATTGACAGGCTCCAAACAACCACGGGGAGAATCCCCCGAAGAAGCGTCGCCGCCACCGATGGGAGCGTCAATGGGGGAGTTGCGAACAATCGAGCTAGTGCGTTTTCGCCAAGCGCACGGCGGTGCCGGAGGCGACAATAAACATCATCGATTTGCCGCCGCCCGAGATCTCGCTGTAGTCGAGGCTGACGCCCAGGACGGCATCCGCCCCGATGGCATGGGCCTCGCGGCGCAGCTCTTGCAGTACGGCCTTGCGGGCATCTTTCAGCGCGTTCTGGTAGGACTTGCTGCGCCCGCCGAACACGTCGCGCCAGGCGTTGAAGATGTCGGTCAGAAGGCCCATGCCGACCGCGAACTCGGCCGTCACGATGTCGAGCCGTTCGGCAATCTGAAGATCAGGCGCGGCCTCGGTCGAAAGGATGATCAGCGACAGATCAGGCCCGGGTTCCGGCTCGGGCAGAGGGGCATCCTCGTCCCGTTCCGTCGAGTCGATCTCGCCGCGTTCAAGCCGCAGGCGTTTGAAGTGGCACCGGGGACAGAGGCCTGCCGTCTGTGAGAAAAAGTTCACGTTGACACCGCAGGACGCGCATGTGGCCATGGGGCTCTCCTATCCGACCTTGCCCTTGAACGGGATGCTCTGGCCGAGCCAGGCGACCTTGCCGAGGATGCCCAGGTTCGCTGCAGACTTTGCGTCGATCAGCTGGGGCGGTTCGTTGGCGTCTGCGGCATGGACGATGGTCACAGCCCCCGCGAACGTGACGCGGCCCACCCGCACCTGACCGCGCATCCTGTAGCACCAAAGGCCGTGCCCGCTGCGCAAGGCAGACCGTGTGTCAAGCAACGCCAGGGAATCGTCGCCGACCGTTCCATCGATATCGACGGCGGCAGGGTGGGCGGCCTGAAGGAAATCCGGGATCAGCTCGTGTGCCTGCAGCCAGGACCTGGCAAAGGCAACCGGCGCGCTTCCTGGCCTTGATCCCGCTTCGGCCCAGGGAATCGTCAGGTATCCGGCGGGCGCATCGTCTTCTGCGCGCAGGTTGGCAATCAGGGGTGATCCCTGGTCCCGGGGCCGTTCGCGGCGCGGCCCGAAGTAGGCCTCCAGCCCGAGGTATTCGAACAGCGCCTCGACCCGATCAACACTGGGGATGCGTCCGGCCCGAATGTCGCGGATCAAGCCATCATGGCCGACCACATCCATCGAGGCCCGGCGCGCAGATAGGTTCCGCGCCACCAGCGCATTTTCGACCGCATCGCGAATGCGCTCTGCCACTTCGCTTGATTTCGCGTTGGTGAGGATCATGGGGGCCATAAAACACAAGGGACAAGATTAATAAATCTGATTCGATTCCTAAGACGAATGTATCTTGACGTTGCAAGATTTTTCCGTCTTAGTCGAGGCATGGAAAACGCGACCTCGAACCTTCTGGAACTGGCGTCCCTTCTCGGCACGCACACGAACGTCAGCCATCCAATCCCCCCTGCCGCGTGTCGCGGCCTTCCTGCGGAGCTTTTGATGAAAGCCTTCATCTGCCATTTCCTGCCGGGTTCGGTGGCGAGCCTGATGCTGCTTCTGACCATGGCCCTGACGGCCCAGGCCCAGACCCCGCAATGCGGCTCGGCGCGCGCGTCATCCAGAACCTGTCGGAATCCAGCTACACCATCGTCAACAAGGGCTTTGAAGAGACGGTTGGCGTCGACAAGTACCACAAGCGCGGCAGTTATGTCCTTCCGTTGAGCGAGGCGCAGCCCCTGCTGGTCAAGATCGCGGGCAGCCTGGTGTTCTACGACCTGCACACCTATCAGCCCGACGAGAAGATCGTGAACGACCAGAAGCTGGCCCTGGCCATGCTGCGCGACATCGCGGCGGGCACGATTGACCTCGTCCAGCGACGAGGCAGAGACGCTCAATTCCGAACTCGAGCGACAGAAGTCGGCCATCGAAGGGATCGTGGCCGAGACGGAAAGACTGCGCCTGGCCAGGGCCATGCTTTACTCGGGGGCCGACACCGAGGATGAACAGGTCATCCTTGAGCGGAACAACCAGCTTCTGGCCGAACGAGCGGCCATCGACACGCGGCTGGCGAACGAAGGCGCGGTCATTGCCAACGCGCGACAGGCTGCGGCCCTGGCCGAGCTGGAGGCCCGGCGCGCGGCGATCAACGTCGAGATCGGGGCGAACAACGAAAAGCTGGTGGCGCTGCAGAAGCAGCGCGAGCTGACCGCCGAGATCGAGAAGGGCCGCGCCAATGCCGAAAGCCTGCGCGACGCGGCGATCCGCGTGGCGGCGGCCTTGCAGACGGCAGATGGAAGCAGGTTGACGGCCGCCTTTGGCGCGGCCTTTCCGGCGGCCAACGCCCTTTTGGGGATTGCGCAGAACATCGTCGCGACCATCGGCGCGGCGCAGTTCGATTATGGAACCCTGGGCGATGACGAACGCGGTTCGCAGCGGGGCGAGCTGCGGTCGGCCGGTGAGCTGCGCAGCCGTCAGGCGGTGTCTGCCCGGCTTTCGGCGATGCGGACGCCCGCTGGTGGCAACGGCGCTGGCGGCGGGGCCGGGGCGGCGCGGGACGAGGCGGATGCGCTTCAGGAACTGATCGCCAGCCTGGAAGCCGAGATCGAGGCGCTGCACGTCCAGGACCCGATCCAGCAGGAAATGCTGAAGCACCGCGAGGCGCTGGCG
>JAKQLM010000300.1 GCA_029567145.1 Pseudomonadota bacterium | reverse complement strand
GCCACCCGTGGCGGCGCGCGCCTTTGCCTACATCGGCGTGACCGCGCATGAGGCACTTGCATCCGGCAATCCCGCCTTGCGCAGCCTTGCCGGTCAGCTGACCGACCTGTCCCCGCTGCCCGCCCGCGGCGATGGCGACTTTGACGAGCCTTGCGTCCTTCATGCTGCGCTGAACGCCGCTGTCAGGGATCTTTTCGCCAACACCGGCCCCACCGGCCTGCGCGCGATGGAAAAGATGGGCGAGATCATGGGCAAGACCGCCAGCGACGGCATGGCGACCGAGGTCATCGATCGCAGCATCGCACATGGTCAGGCCGTGGCGGCGCATATCCTGGCATGGGCGGCAAGTGACGGCGGCGCTGTGGTCGAAAACATGGGCTTCCCGCGCGAGTATGTACCCGGGCCCCGTCCGCAGGACTGGGTCCCGACCAGCGCAATCCGCTTGCAGCAGGCCCCGCTTCTTCCCGGCTGGGGTGGGAACCGCCCCTTCGCTTTGCCAGACTTGGCAACGCTGGATGCACCCGCCCACCCGGACTACGACGAGGCGCCAGACTCGGCCTTCTACGGCTTTGCCAACGAGGTCTACGAGACCGGAAAGGCCCTGACCGACGAGCAGAAACTGATCGCCCGCTTCTGGTCGGACGACGCGATGCTGACGCCCACGCCGGCCGGACACTGGATTTCCATCGTCATGCAGATTGCCGAGCGCGACGCGATGCCGGTCGAGATCATCTCTGCGGCACTGGCGAAACTGGGGGTGGCGCAGGCGGATGCCTTCATTTCCTGCTGGTCGACCAAGTTCAAGTACAACCTTTTGCGCCCCGTCACCTACATCAAGCGCCACATCGACAAGGCGTGGGAGCCCTTGCTCATTACGCCGCCGTTCCCCGAATACACCTCGGGCCATTCCTGCCAGTCCGGCGCGGCCTCGACCGTGCTGACCGCAGTTTTCGGCGACGATTTCGCCTTCGACGACGCGACGCACGAAGACGAAGGGCTGCCGGTCCGCAGCTTCGCTTCGTTCAATTCTGCGGCGGAAGAGGCAGCAATGTCGCGGATGTACGGTGGCATCCACTTCCGCTTCGGCAATGAGAATGGCCTGACCCAGGGCCGCGCCGTGGGTGCCTTTGCTGCCGCCCTGATGACCGAAGCCTGATGCGTGCTTTGGCTTTCCTGGCCCTTGCGGCCCCCGCC
>JAKQLM010000588.1 GCA_029567145.1 Pseudomonadota bacterium | reverse complement strand
CTTCCAGCACCGCCGAACGGTGGCCCGCATCCATCCCGTCCCACACCCGGTACATCTGCGCCATGCGGGGGTTCGCGCGGAACCGCTCGCGGTGGCGGTCCAGAAAATGCCAGTACAACATGTTGAAAGGGCATGCCTTTTCGCCCACCTTGTCCTTCACCCGGTACGCACAGCCACCGCAATAGTCGCTCATCCGGTCGATATAGGCGCCGCTGGAGACATAGGGTTTCGACCCCAAAAGCCCCCCATCCGCGAACTGGCTCATACCCAAAGTGTTCGGTGCCTCGACCCATTCGAAGGCATCGACATAGACCGACAGGTACCACTCATGCACCAAAGCGGGGTCCACCCCCACCAATAGTGCAAAGTTCCCGGTGACCATCAACCGCTGGATATGATGCGCATAGGCCAGATCCCGAGTCTGCCCCACGGCGGCGGCCATGCAGGCCATCTTCGTCGCGCCCCCCCAATAGACCGCTGGCAAGACCCGCCCATGCCCCAACGCGTTCCGCGAAAGATACCCAGGCCCCTCTAACCCCCAGATTCTCTTCACATATTCCCGCCAGCCAATGATCTGCCGGATGAACCCCTCTGCCGCCGCAATCGGCACCTTGCCCGCCTTCCAGGCATCCTCCACCGCCCGGCAGACCTCCAGCGGCCCCAGAAGCCCAAGGTTCAGATAGGGCGAGATCAGCGCATGGCTCAGGACCGCCTCCCCGGCCAGCATCGCATCCTGCTCCTCCCCGAACCGGGGCAGCCGCTCGGCCACGAACTCCGCCAAAGCTGCCAGCGCCCCCTTACGGTCGGTCGCCCAGCGAAAAGGTCGAAGCCGCCCGAAATGGGTGAAGCTCTTCTCCACCAGATCAAGCACTTCCGTGACAACGGAATCCGCAACAGCATCGGCAGGCCGGGGTCGCAACAGGTCGGCCTTGGCCGGTTTGCGGTTGTCGTGGTCAAAGTTCCACTGGCCACCGGCGGGCTTGTCACCCTCCATCAGAAGCCCGGTTTTCCGCCGCATCTCGCGGTAGAACCACTCCATCCGAAGCTGCTTGCGGCCCTCTGCCCAGGCGGCGAACTCGGCCTCGGAACACAAGAACCGGTCATCCTCCAGCACCCGAACCGGGATCGGCAGGTCCTCCAGGTCGCGCAGCACACGCCATTCACCGGGCTTGGTCGCCAGGACCTCCGTGGCCCCAAACTCCAAGGCCCGGCGCAGCAACTCCCCTGAAATCGTTTGAGAATTCTCCGGGTCGTCCAACCGGGAATAGGCGACGTCCCATCCCGCGGCCTCCAACGCAACAGTAAACTTCCGCATCGCGGACAGGATCAGCGCGATCTTCTGCGGATGGTGCGGGACCGACGTCCCCTCGCCCCGCACTTCGGCCATGACCACGACATCCCGCGCCTTGTCCGCCGCCTTCAGAGCCGCCACGTCCGGCGTCAGCTGGTCGCCCAGCACCAGAACCAGCCTCACCACGGCACCACCTCGCCCTTCCAGTCGAAGAAGCCGCCGGTGTCGGATGGCCCTAGCCCCTCCAGCACCCGCAGCAGGTTCGCCGCCGCAACCTCCGGTGTCACCGCCGGATGCCCCGCCCGCAAGTCCGGGGCCAGCCCGGTTTCCACCGTCCCCGGATGCAGCGCCACCAGCACTGACTGCGGATGCGTGCGCAAGGCCTCGACCGCCGCCGTCCGCACCAGCTGGTTCAGCGCGGCCTTTGCCGCGCGGTAGCCGTACCACCCACCCAGGCCATTGTCGCCGATCGACCCCACCCGCGCCGACAGAACCGCCATCCGGCAAAGGGCGTCACGCCGCATCAGGCGCAACGCATGCTTCATGACCAGCGCCGGGCCGACCGCGTTGACCAGGAAGGCCCGGCTCAGCCCCTCTGCCGTCACCGCCTTCAGCGTCTTTTCCGGCCCAACCCCGCCGATCATCAGCGCGCCAGTCGCCACGACGATCAGATCGAACCCCGGCTGCAACGCCCCCAGCGCCGCCGCCACCGACGCCTCGTCCGTCACATCCAGCCCCTCCCCGCGCCGCGACAGGCCGACGACCTCGCCCCGCGCCGACAGGGCTGTGACCAACGCCGCGCCAATCCCGCCCGACGCGCCTACCACCAATGCCCGCATCACCCCTCCACGCCCATGGCCGCATCACATAGCGCCCCGACCGGATACGCCCATGATTTCCTCTCTGCTGAAATATCCCCGCCGGAGGCCCCGGCCCGTCAGCCTGCGCGACCGGTCCCGGCCTTGTCCCCGGCAGCGCCGACCGCAGGGGCTCGATGCCCCAAGGTCGGCACCCCCGGTCAAGAATATCCGCTTTCCTTCGGCAAAATCGCCCGTATAGTCCTGCCCCATGACCAGGGGACGCCACATCCACTCCACCGCCGGGGCCACTCGCCCTGCGCTGCCCCTTGGCCTTCTCCTTCTTAGCCGCCTCTGAGCGTGCCCCCGGGCGCGACCGCTCAGAGGTGACCAGCGCCCAAAGCACTGAAGGCTAAGACAAAAGGACCGATCCAATGACCAAACCCCAAGACCGTGTCGTCATCTTCGACACCACGCTGCGCGACGGCGAGCAGTCCCCCGGCGCGACCATGACCCATGAAGAAAAGCTGGAAATCGCCGGCCTTCTGGACGAAATGGGCGTCGACATCATCGAGGCGGGGTTCCCCATCGCCAGCGAAGGTGACTTTGCCGCCGTCAGCGAAATCGCCAGACGCGCCAGGAACTCCACCATCTGCGGCCTTGCCCGGGCGAACCCCAAGGACATCGACCGCTGCTGGGAGGCGGTGAAACACGCGAAATCCCCCCGCATCCACACTTTCATCGGCACCTCGCCCCTGCACCGCGCCATTCCGAACCTGGACATGGACCAGATGGCAGAGCGGATCCACGATACCGTCACCCACGCCCGCAACCTGTGCGACAACGTCCAGTGGTCCCCGATGGACGCGACGCGGACCGAACATGACTATCTCTGCCGCGTGGTCGAAATCGCGATCAAGGCGGGGGCGACCACGATCAACATCCCCGACACCGTCGGCTACACCTACCCGATGGAAAGCGCGAAGATCATCAAGATGCTGCTGGACCGCGTGCCGGGGGCAGACCAGATCATCTTTGCCACCCACTGTCACAACGACCTGGGCATGGCGACCGCCAACGCTCTGGCCGCCGTGGAAGCAGGCGCGCGGCAGATCGAATGCACGATCAACGGCCTTGGCGAACGCGCCGGGAACACCGCGCTGGAGGAAGTCGTGATGGCGATGCGGGTCAGAAACGACATCCTGCCGTTCCGCACGGGCATCGACACGTCCAAGATCATGAACCTCTCCCGCCGCGTCAGCCAGGTCTCGGGCTTTCCGGTCCAGTTCAACAAGGCCATCGTCGGCAAGAACGCCTTCCTGCACGAAAGCGGCATCCATCAGGATGGCGTGTTGAAGAACGTCCAGACGTTCGAGATCATGCGCCCCGAAGACATCGGCCTTCACGCCAAGAACATCGCCATGGGCAAGCATTCCGGCCGCGCCGCGCTGCGGGCCAAGCTCAAGGAACTGGGCTTCGACCTCGCCGACAACCAGCTGAACGACGTCTTCGTCCGCTTCAAGGCGCTGGCCGACCGCAAGAAGGAAGTCTACGACGACGACCTGATCGCCCTGGTCAGCGACGAGCAGACCAATGACGCCTACGAATTCCTCCAGCTGAAAAAGCTGCGGGTCGTCTGCGGCACCGAAGGCCCGCAAGAGGCCGACATGATCCTGACCATCGACGGCACCGACCACCACATCGACGCGACCGGGGACGGGCCGGTGGACGCGGCGTTCAACTGCGTGAAGATGCTGTTCCCTCACAAGGCGCGGCTGCAGGTCTATCAGGTCCAGGCCGTCACCGAAGGCACCGATGCGCAGGCGACCGTCAGCGTCCGGCTGGAGGAGGACGGGCGCATCGTGACCGGCTCCAGCGCCGATACAGACACCATCGTCGCTTCGACCAAGGCCTACATCAATGCCCTGAACCGGCTGATCATCCGGCGGCAGAAGACTGCTCCGGGTGAAGACGTGAAAACCGTCAGCTACCACGGCGAGTAAGCCCTTTCCCCGGTGCAGCTTTTGCCGCACCGGGGGACTGACCTGCGCTTAGCGCGGCGCAAGAAACTCTGCGTCAGGGCGCAGGACGGTGATCGTCCCGGCCGGAAAGTTCCACAAGGACGGATGCCTGGACAGGAAATCCGCGCCCAGCCGCAGCGCATCCGATCCCGGCCAGGGGCGCTTGTCCTGCGGACCCCCGGCCTCGACCAGACGCACCGCCAGCCCGTCAAACTGCGCCCCGCCAAAGGTGACGTTGGTCAGTAGCGCCGTGTCGCCCTTGGCCATCAGCAGCCCTTCGGCCTCGGCCCTCGCGCGGATTTCGGGTCGCAGATACAGGGTGCCGCTGTCCCCCGTGTCGAAATCCAGCACGACCGGCAGACTGCCGATGAACGCACCCGTCGTGGGCTGTTCGCCGGGGATCAGGGCGAACGTCAGCCGCGCGACCACATCCGATGCCTTGGGCGGCGGCACGGCCAGCGTGCCAAGGGCATCGGTACGCAGGATCGTCAGCACCTGACGCCGGTAATCCAGGGTGAACGCCCCCGCCTCGACTGCCGGAGTGCCGATGAACCCAAGATAGTCCGCGCCGAACATGCCTTCGACAAAGCCGAAGTCGCCGCTGATGACGACCGGGGCCGTCGCAAAAGGCAGCCCGCCGATCTGGACGGACGGAGCATCGTGTAGCCGAACCTCGATCGCTTGCCCCGAAGCTGCAAAGCCGTTGGCCACCACCTTGCCCTCGGGCAGCGGCGCGGCATCGCGGTTCAGGAACACCGGCTCGGGTGTCCCGGTGTCGAACATCATCCGCCCCGCCAGATCGCCGACGACGGCGGCCAGCATCGGCTTTTGATCCACCACCTCGAACGGGATTTCGCGCCAGTCCTGACCGTCGGGCAGCAGGTCGGCGAAGGCGCAAGTGGTCGCGGCCAACAGCGCAAGTGCAGCGCAC
>JAKQLM010000574.1 GCA_029567145.1 Pseudomonadota bacterium | reverse complement strand
TAGCGCGTGTCGGTATAGTGCCGCTCCAGGATGCTGGCCCCAAGGGCCACGCTGGCCAGCGCCATCTCTGGCCCGATGGAGTGGTCCGAGAACCCTACGACCGCCCGTGGAAAGGCCTGTTTCAGATCGGTGACGCCGCGCAGGCTGACGATTTCGGGCGGGCTGGGATACAGATTGGTGCATTCCAGAAGCGCATAGTCGATCCCCGCCGCGTCCAGAATGGCGACCGAAGCGCGAACGGTTTCAATGGTTTGCATCCCCGTGGACAGGATCACCGGCTTGCCCTTGCGGGCGATGTGGCGGATCAGCGGCAGGTTGTCCGCCTCGCCCGAGCCGATCTTGTAGGCGGGCACGTCCAGCGTTTCCAGATAGTCCGCCGCCGCGCGGCTGAAGGGGGTGGAGATCCAGATCATCCCCAGGCTTTCGGTATAGCGCTTCAGCTCGGCTTCGTCGTCCAGCTTCAGCGCGCAGCGTTCCATCACATGCCAGATCGACACATCAGCGTTCGGCGGGAAGATCTGTTTCGCCTCCTCCGTCATCTCGTCTTCGATGATGTGGGTCTGGTGCTTGATCATCTCGCAGCCGGCCCCGGCCGCCAGCCGCACCATCTCCTTGGCGACGGCAAGGTCGCCGCCATGGTTGATGCCGATGTCGGCGATGACCAGGGGCGGGTGGTTCGGTCCGATCTCGCGGTGGGCGATTTTCATGGCGGTCTCCTTTGGCCCCCGTGCTGCATGACGGTCCCGGGTCTGTCAAGCCGGGCCATCGCGTCCGCGCGCCGGATCACCTGGCCCGCAGATCACCTGGCCCGCAGGATGGCCAACCTGTCGCGGATGTCCGGCCGCACCGGGCCTTCGCGCGGCGGGTCCAGCAGCGTCGTCAGCAGGGGACCCTGCGGCACGGGCCGACCGCCCCCGCCCCAGCCCAGGCCCTGCAACACCGCCTGCGCGTCCGGCGGCAGACGGTCCGGCACCTCCTGCCCCGCCAGAAGCCCCCAGATCGCCGTCCACAGCCGCCCTACCGACCACGGGTTGTAGCCGCCGCCGCCCAGCACCAGCACGCGCGGAGCCAGCGGCAGCAGGGCCGCAACCGCCTCCAGATAGGCCCGGTTCGACAGCGCCAGCCGGGACAAAGGGTCCTCCAGCAGACTGTCTGCCCCGCATTGCAGGACCAGCACCTGCGGCCGGACCTCTGCCACCCGGGGCAGGATCAGCCCGTCCAGCACCGCCCGCGCCTCGCTGTCATTATACCCGCCGGGCACCGGCAGATTGAACGCGCTGCCCCCCGCCGTATCGCCCAAAGCGCCGGTGAACGGCCAGCGCCGCTCTTCGTGGACGCTGATCATCCGCACCCCGGGATCGCCGGCAAAGGCCATCTCGACCCCGTCGCAATGATGCGCGTCCAGATCGACATAGGCGATCCGTTGCATCCCGGCGCGCTGCAACACCTTGATCCCCAGAACGACGTCGTTCAGGTAGCAAAACCCGTTCGCCCGGTCCGGCAGCCCATGGTGCGTTCCCCCGCCCGGCACATGGATCACCCCGGGCCGCGCCGCCAGGGCCTCGGCCGCCAGCATCACCCCGCCTGCCCCGGTCGCCGGGCGGCGGAACATCTGCGGAAAGACCGGGTTCGACAGCGTGCCGATGTGGTGGCGATGGCGCACCTCGTCGGACACTTCGCCCGCGATTTCAGCGGCTTGCAGCGCGACGACATAGGCCGGGTCATGCCACAGGGCCAAAGCCGCGGGCTTGGCGCGCGGGCTGAGGCGAAAGCGCCCGGCGGGCAGCCAGCCCAGCGCGCGCGCCAGATCCATCACCGTGGACACGCGCGGCACCCGCAACGGATGCCCCGGCCCATAGGACGACCCGCGATAGATGTCGGACCCGATGAACAGCGGCCCCGCCGCCTGCGCAGCTTGCGGCGGGGGGCCTTCGATCACGGCAGCATCGCCTCGATCCGGCCCGCGATGTCGAGGCCGTCGGGGGCCACGGCGGCGCCCCAGGTCCCGGCAATCGACCCGTCCGGGGCCACCAGCACCTTGTTGAAATTCCAGCCCGGCTGAAACCCGGTCTGGTCGCGCACCCAGGCGTAGAACGGATGCGCCGCCGCACCGCGCACCTTGGTGATCTCGGTCATCGGCAGCGTCAGGTCATAGGTCAGCGCGCAATACTCCTTGACCGCGGCCTCATCCTCCAGCTCCTGGTTGAAATCGTCCGAGGGCACCGCAAGGATCAGCACCCGGTCGCCGAACCCCTCGTGCAGCGCCTGCAGCGTGTCGAACTGCCCGGAATAGCCGCACAAGGACGCGGTGTTGACCACCAGCACCGGCTTGCCCGCCCAGTCGTCCAGGTCGATCACTCCGCCGTCGATCGACGCAAAGGTGAACCCCGCCTGCGCCGGAAAGGCGCAAACTGCGGCCAGACAGGCCAGGATGATCCGCATCTGCCGCTCCGTTCTGCGCAAAATCGATGCGCCTCAGGTAGGTCGGGTAGGGAATAGGTCAACTTCTTGGGAAATGCCTGTAAATCCGCATGATTTCATGTATGTTGATCGTGAGGCGACGGAGCAGGGCCAGACCCGGGAACCGGGCGGCAAGTGGGCGTGGAATGGGCAGTCAGGAAAATTTCAAGGCGCGGGGGCCAGAGTCGGCCCAGGTCAGGATTCAATACGCCGCGCTGTGCTGGCGTCCGGCGGCAACCGGGGTCGAGGTTCTGTTGATCACCAGCCGCGACACCGGGCGCTGGGTCATCCCCAAGGGCTGGCCGATGCCGGGCCTGTCGCCGGAATCCGCCGCCGCGCAAGAGGCGTGGGAAGAAGCCGGGGTCGAAGGCATCGTCTGCCCGGTCACGGTCGGGCGCTATGGCTATCAGAAATGCCTGTCGGTCAGGGATTCCGTGCCCTGCGCGGTCGCGGTCTATGGCTTGCGCGTCAAGCATCTGGCCGACCAGTTCCCCGAGGCAAAGGAACGTCAGCGCCAGTGGTTCCCGACCGATCAGGCCGCGTCCCTGGTGAACGAACCCGACCTTGGCCGCCTGATCGCGGGGTTCGTGCCGCCCGCCGAAGGCCGCGCCGCGCCGATCATCGGCGAGTAACGCAAGGCGATCACCGGAGGTTGCCGTGGTGCCGGGCATTGCCTGTTGCGCGGGCAATGCCTAGGTAAGTCCTGAAGGACGCAAGGAATGATCCGCTATACGTTGAAATGCGATGCCGAGCACAGCTTTGACAGCTGGTTCCAGAACGCCGAGGGCTTTGCC
>JAKQLM010000561.1 GCA_029567145.1 Pseudomonadota bacterium | reverse complement strand
GATGCGGGTCGCGCTGGCGCTGGAGCGGCGGCTGACCAAGGACCAGATCCTGCAGCTGTATCTGCACCTTGCGCCGTTTGGCGGCAACCTGGAGGGCGTCCGCGCGGCATCCATCAGCTATTTTGGCAAGGAGCCAAAGCGCCTGACCCCGGCCGAAGCGGCGCTGCTGGTCGCGATCCCGCAGGCCCCGGAAAGCCGTCGCCCCGACCGCGCTGCCGACCGGGCCGAAGCCGCGCGCAACCGGGTGCTGGCGCGGGCGGTGGGCGCAGGCGTGATCGACGCGGACGAGGCCGAGGCCGCCCTGCGCGAGGACGTGCCGGGCCTGCGCAAACCCTTTCCGGCGCTGGCCCCGCATCTGGCGGACCGGGCGCTGGCCGACCAGCCCTTGATGCTGACCCACAGCCTGACCATCGACCGCGAGCTGCAAAAGAAGCTTGAGGCGCTGGCACAAGAGGCGGTCGCGGGGCGCGGCGAACAGTTGCAGGTGGCGATCCTGGTGGCCGACCATGCTTCGGGCGAAATCCTGGCCAGCGTCGGGTCGGCGGGGTATCAGGCCGATCAGAGGCAGGGGTTCGTGGATATGACACAGGCGCTGCGCTCGCCGGGGTCGACGCTGAAACCGCTGGTCTATGCGCTGGCCTTTGACGACGGGCTGGCGCATCCCGAAACGATGATCGACGACGTGCCGATGTCGTTCGGAAGTTACGCGCCGCAGAATTTCGACCGGCTTTACATGGGCACGATCCGGATGCGTGAGGCGCTGCAACTGTCGCGCAACATTCCGGTCGTGGCGCTGACCGAAGCCCTGGGCCCGGCGCGGCTGATTTCGGTCATGCAGAAGGCGGGGATGCAGCCGGTGTTTCCGGGCGACCAGCCGGGGCTGGCCATTGCCCTTGGCGGGGTCGGGGTGACGCTGTCCGACATGGTGCAGCTTTATGCGGCCATCGCGCGGGGCGGGGTGGCGCGGCCCCTGTCCTGGCGGCTGGACGCCGAGGTGGCCGAAGGGCAACGGCTGGTGTCG
>JAKQLM010000290.1 GCA_029567145.1 Pseudomonadota bacterium | reverse complement strand
TCGAAGAACGCGATCCCCCAGCTGACCAGGATGACCGTGACCAGCGCGGTCGTCTTGTATTTCAGGTGGCCATACCAGGCGAAGGTCATGAAGATGTTCGAGGCCAGCAAGAGGCCGATGGTGATGACGGGAATGGGAAGGTTGGGCATGGAATCCTCGGGTCCGAAACGTGCGTTGTCCTTAGCGTCGTGGGCCACTGACATCCAGCAGGTCGCACGCCAGACCTGCCAGGTCGGGGGCAACATGAACATACTCCTAAATGATGTTCTCGCAGCCGTGCTTTCGTCTGTTCCAAAGCGCACGGGTCCGGGAAACCAGCTACGCGGCAGAGCTTGGCCTGACCGCAAGCTACCGGTTGTCAGAGACCACGGAACTGACGGCTGGCTATCAGGTCCTGTGGGTCAGCAACGCCGCGATGGCGGGCTCTGCCGCAAGTGGCAGCTTGCTGAACCCGACCCTGCTGCGCGACACTGTCTATCGCGACGACCTGCTGATGCATGGCCTTAGCGTCGGGATCCGGATGTCGTTCTGACCCGGACCAGGCTTTGCGATTTTGCAATTTGACGGGCCGTTGACGCGCTGGGTTTGCAAATTTTCTCATTCCCGCTTCTCGACTGGCCGACCTTGCGCGTAGAATGGCGCAGTCGTCGGGCAGGGGGGAACGATGAAGGACATCCTGGAGCAGTTGGAAGCGCGGCGTGCCGTGGCCCGCGCCGGTGGCGGAGAGCGCCGGGTTCAGGCCCAGCACGCCAAGGGCAAGCTGACCGCGCGAGAGCGGGTGGAGCTTTTGCTGGACGAAGGCAGCTTCGAAGAGTTCGACATGTTCATGGCCCACCGCTGCACCGATTTCGGGATGGAGCAGGATCGTCCGCCGGGCGATGGCGTCATCACCGGCTGGGGCACGATCAACGGCCGCCAGGTCTATGTCTTCAGCCAGGATTTCACCGTCTTCGGCGGGTCGCTGTCGGAAACCCACGCGCAGAAGATCTGCAAGATCATGGACATGGCGCTGCAGAACGGCGCCCCCGTGATCGGGATCAATGACTCGGGTGGCGCACGGATTCAGGAGGGTGTCGCCTCGCTGGCAGGTTATGCCGAGGTGTTTCAGCGCAACATCATGGCTTCGGGCGTCGTGCCGCAGATCAGTCTGATCATGGGGCCGTGCGCGGGGGGCGCGGTCTATTCGCCCGCGATGACCGACTTCATCTTCATGGTGAAGGACACGTCCTACATGTTCGTGACCGGCCCCGATGTGGTCAAGACGGTGACGAATGAACAGGTCACGGCGGAAGAACTGGGCGGGGCCTCGACGCATACGCGCAAGTCCAGCGTCGCCGACGGGGCCTATGAGAACGACGTCGAGGCCTTGGCCGAAACCCGTCGCCTGATGGATTTCCTGCCGAAGTCGAACCGCGAGAAAGCCCCGGTGCGGCCGTTCTTTGACGCTCCCGACCGGATCGAGACCAGCCTTGACACGCTGATCCCCGACAACCCGAACCAGCCCTATGACATGAAGGAACTGATCGGCAAGATCGCGGACGAGGGCGATTTCTTTGAAATCCAGCGCGACTTTGCCGGCAACATCATCACCGGCTTCATCCGGATCGAGGGTCAGTCGGTCGGCGTGGTCGCCAATCAGCCGATGGTATTGGCAGGCTGCCTTGACATCGACGCCAGCCGCAAGGCCGCCCGTTTCGTGCGGTTCTGCGATGCCTTCGAAATTCCGATCCTGACGCTGGTCGATGTGCCGGGCTTCCTGCCGGGGACGTCTCAGGAATTTGGCGGCGTGATCAAGCACGGGGCGAAACTGCTGTTTGCCTATGGCGAGGCGACGGTGCCCAAGGTCACGGTGATCACCCGCAAGGCCTATGGCGGGGCCTATGACGTGATGGCGTCCAAGCATCTGAAGGCCGACTTCAACTATGCCTGGCCCACGGCGGAAATCGCGGTGATGGGCGCCAAGGGGGCGGTCGAGATCCTGTACCGCAACGAGCTTGGCGACCGCGACAAGATCGCCGCGCGGGTCAAGGATTACGAGGACCGCTTTGCCAACCCGTTTGTGGCCGCTGAAAAGGGCTTTATCGACGAGGTGATCATGCCGCATTCCACTCGCCGCCGCGTGGCGCGGGCCTTTGCGGCGCTGCGGGGAAAGCGGCTGACGAACCCGTGGAAAAAGCACGACAATATCCCGCTTTGACATGATCCGGATCGCCCCCCTTCTTGCCCTGCCGCTGCTGGCTGCCTGCCAGGAGGACCCGCCTGCGGGCGATGCGGTCACGGTGCCGTCGGGGCGCGAGCTGAGCCTGATCGAGATCGTGACCAACGCCCCGGGCCCGTCCGGGGCTGCAGCGCGCTTTCGCTTTCTTGCGCCCGGCTTGACTCCGGACGATGCGGTTGCCGCCGCGGCCGACATGCAGGCGCTGTGCGACAGTTTCGCGCTGCCCCGGATCGACGGCATGGTTCCTGCGCCGCAGTCGATCATCCTGTCGTTTTCGTCGAAAGCGGTGCCCTTTGGCCAAGCCGCGCCCGAGGCGGTGCAGTTTTTCGAATCCTACAGCGTCGCGACCGGCGCTTGCGTCTGGGAGCAATTCTGATGTCAGAATCGCAGGGCGTTTTTCCTACTGGTGATGTGTTCGGGCGTGATGTAGGAACGCCACAGGTCGTGAACTTGGATTTGAGCCAGTGTCATAACGGACTTCGTTCCGGTATGATTGGGTCAGGCCGGGCCAAATCGGCCGAAATCAACAATCCGGCGCCGGGCGTCCACAAGGATCCCCGCGCGCCAAAAAACGAATGGAGTAGAGGATGTCGAAGAGCGGAATCGTTCTGGTCATGGCAATGGTCGCCACTCTGGCTGCTTGCGCGAAAAAAGAAGAAGTCGTCGTGGTCGAGCCGGTCACGGTCGAGCCCGAGTACACCGGCAAGTACAAGTAACACTCCGGCGCGGGCCCGCTGGTTCGTTCCGGCAGGGCCCGCCCCAGACCTTGCGCCGCCTTCGGGCCGCGCTGCGCTGAATTCCCCCACATTTGCAGGTGTTTCGCCGGGTCCGCTCTGGGCCTTTGGCGCGCTTTCGCCTATCCGTCGCTCCGGGTCTGATGACAGGAGCAAGGACAGATGCTGAAGCACCGTGGCTTTCCGGGCCGCATGCCGGGGACCGATTTCCAGTTCACAATCCGCCGCGCCAACGTGAAGGAAGGCGCGACCAGGCTGATCAAGCGCGAGCGGTTCCGCGACCGCAAGCATGCCGACAAGGCTGCGGATTCCGCCTTCATGGCCGCGCTGTGGCAGTATTTCGGGGAAGAGCCGTTCGAGCGCGGCAATCTGGACGCGGGCCGCTTGTCCTGGCTGTTCGGGCGTGAGGTGGTTGCGGCGGAAGACCCGTTCGACCCCTGCTCTTATGACGCGCTGCTGCGGATCGACGCCAAACGTGCCGAAGCCGCGTTTCCCCAGGTTTTCGCCGTGGATGCGCCCGATGCGCTGGGCGACGACTGGGACGGAGAGGACGATTAGGCATGAAAGCGCCGACGTCCCCAAGCTTCTGGCAAGCTTTCGCGCAGGGCGCGGGGGACGTTTTCATTGCGTTTGCAATGATGGGCCGTGGTCTGCATTGTTTCCATGCGGGTCACCGGCAGCTTGGCCGCGACTTGCGTAGTTACCGTTGTTACCCTTCCCCTTTCCTTCGGTCCGGCCCGTCCCAGGCCGGACCGAGCCTTCTTGTGGGTCCCGGCGGGCGGGGGGCGGCCGCCGACTGCGCAAGCCGGATGAGAAACTGCTTTGAAATCCGTGATATTGCGGTAAAATCCGCCGCAATAACAACAAACCAACGAGGCAGTCACCGATGCGCAAGTCGCTTATCCTTATCGCTCTTTTGTCCACGCCGCTGGCAGGCTGCATGCAGGACCCCGCGTCGCGCGGGATCGCCGGTGCCGCTGCCGGGGCGCTGGTTGCCGACGCCCTTGACGAAAACATGGTCGCTGGGGCCGCGCTTGGCGGCCTGGCCGGCTATGCCTCTTGTGGCATCGAGCTGGGCCTGCCGCCCTGCAACTCGGGCTACTGATGTAACCGCCTTCGGGCGGGTTGACCTGACACCAAGGACCATCCGGGCTGACTGCCCGGGTGGTCCTTTTTCTTTGCCGAAGGGGGAGTAGATGTTCGACAAGATCCTGATCGCCAACCGGGGCGAAATCGCCTGTCGCGTGATCAAGACCGCGCGCAAGATGGGGATCAAGACGGTGGCGGTCTATTCCGACGCCGACCGCAACGCGCTGCATGTGCAGATGGCGGACGAGGCGGTGCATATCGGGCCACCTCCTGCTGCGCAGAGCTATATCGTGATCGACAAGATCATGGATGCCATCCGCCAGACCGGCGCGCAGGCGGTGCATCCGGGCTATGGCTTCCTGTCGGAAAACCGCAACTTCGCGGCGGCTTTGGAGGCGGCGGGCGTGGTGTTCGTCGGACCTCCTAGCCCCGCGATCGAGGCGATGGGCGACAAGATCACCTCGAAGAAGATCGCCCAGGACGCGGGCGTTTCCACGGTCCCGGGCTACATGGGCCTGATCGCGGATGCGGATGAGGCGGTGAAGATTTCCGGCCAGATCGGCTATCCGGTGATGATCAAGGCGTCAGCGGGCGGCGGTGGCAAGGGGATGCGGATTGCCTGGAACGACGCCGAGGCGCGCGAGGGCTTTCAGTCGTCGAAGAACGAGGCGGCTGCCAGCTTCGGCGATGATCGGATTTTCATCGAGAAGTTCGTGACCCAGCCGCGGCACATCGAAATTCAGGTCTTGGCCGACAAGCATGGCAACTGTGTTTACCTGCATGAGCGGGAGTGCAGCATCCAGCGCCGAAACCAGAAGGTCATCGAGGAGGCCCCGTCACCCTTCCTGGACGAGGCGACGCGGAAGGCGATGGGCGAACAGGCCTGCGCTTTGGGCAAGGCCGTGGGGTATACCAGCGCGGGGACGGTGGAGTTCATCGTCGACGGCAACCGCAACTTCTACTTCCTTGAAATGAATACGCGTTTGCAGGTCGAACACCCGGTGACGGAGCTGATTACCGGCGTCGATCTGGTCGAACAGATGATCCGCGTGGCCGACGGTCAGCCGCTGCCGTTCAAGCAACAGGACCTGAAGATCCACGGCTGGGCGATGGAAAGCCGGCTTTATGCCGAGGACCCGTACCGGAACTTCCTGCCTTCCATCGGGCGGCTCACCCGCTACCGGCCCCCGGTCGAAGGCCGCACTGAACGCGGTGGGATCGTGCGCAACGATACCGGCGTCTACGAGGGCGGGGAGATCAGCATGTTCTACGACCCGATGATCGCCAAGCTGTGCACCTGGGGGCCGACCCGCGCCGATGCGATCGAGGAAATGCGGCTGGCGCTGGACACGTTCGAGGTCGAGGGGATCGGCCACAACCTGCCGTTCTGTTCCGCCGTGATGGATCACCCGCGCTTTGCCAGCGGAAACATCACCACGGCCTTCATCGCCGAGGAATACGAGGGCGGCTTTACCGGGGCCACGCTCGACTCCAGCCTGTTGCGCCGGGTTGCGGCGGCGGCAGCGGCGATGAACCGGGTCGCGGAAATCCGGCGGACGCGGATTTCGGGCACGATGGACAACCATACGCGGCGCGTGGGCGATGATTGGGTTGTGACGCTGCAGGGGGAAAGCTGGCCGGTGACGATCAAGGCCGATCCGGCGGGGTCCACCGTGGTGTTCGAGGATGGGACCGACCTTCGGGTGGAAAGCGACTGGACGCCCGGGCAACCCTTGGCGCGGCTGTCGGTCGGGGGAGAGCCGCTGGTCCTGAAGACGGCCAAGGTCCCGATGGGCTTTCGGATGCGGTTGCGTGGGGCGGACCTGAAAGTCCATGTCCAGACCCCGCGGCAGAAGGTTCTGGCCGGTCTGATGCTGGAAAAGGCCCCGCCGGATACCTCGAAATATCTGCTGTGTCCGATGCCCGGGCTTGT
>JAKQLM010000544.1 GCA_029567145.1 Pseudomonadota bacterium | reverse complement strand
AGGAAAACATCCAGTCCCGCCTGCGGTGGCTGATGCTGATGGCGCTGTCGAACAAGTTCGGCGAGATGCTGCTGACCACCGGCAACAAGTCGGAAATGGCGGTGGGGTATTGCACGATCTACGGCGACATGAACGGCGGCTACAATCCGGTCAAGGACATGTACAAGACCCGCATGTTCCTGACCGCGCGCTGGCGGAATGACCACCACCGGGCGTGGATGAAAGGCCCGGCGGGCGAAGTCATTCCCCAAGGGATCATCTCGCGCCCGCCATCGGCGGAGCTTCGCGCCAACCAGCGCGATGACGACAGCCTGCCGCCCTACGAGGTGCTGGACGTGATCCTGGAATGCCTGGTGGAAAAGGAAATGGCGGTCGCCGACATCGTCGCCCTGGGGTTCGACCGAGCCGTGGTGAAGAAGGTCGAGCACCTTCTGTATCTGGCGGAATACAAGCGCTTCCAGTCCGCGCCGGGCGTGCGGCTTACGCAAAAGGCGTTCTGGCTGGACCGCCGCTATCCCATCGTGAACCGCTTCCGCGACGATGGCTGAGGTCGTCGCGATCAACCGCTATGCGGTGCGGGATGCGGCAGGGTTCGACCGCGCCGTCGCCGCCCTGGTGGATCGGGTGCGGACCGCAGGCCACCCCGGCGTGCAGGGCTATCACTTCTACCGCTCGGCACCGGACGAAGGCCGCGCCATCGTGTGCTATGCCGACGCGGGGGCCTGGGTCGGGCATCATGACCTGATCATGGGCTGGCCGGAAATGGCGGCGTTCCGGGCTGTGGCCGATCTGGACGAGGTGCTGCTGTTCGGCCCGGTGACCGCCGCCATGCAGGGCTGGCTTGACCGCATGGCGCTGGGCGACCGCGTGCGGGTGATGGGCCCCGTCCTGTCAGGATTTGCGCGCGGGTAAGGTGGGCGATATCGCCCACCCTACGCGGCCGCACTGTCATCGACCCGTGCTCCCGGATGCGCTAGGCTCTGCGCACCTGGAGAAAGGGAGCAGGGCCATGATCCGGATTGCCTGTGTGGTGGTGTGCTGTGCTGGCCCGGTCGGGGCCGAGACGCTGCGGGTGATGAGTTACAACACCTGGGGTGGCGGGGCCAACGAAGGCAAGGGCATCGAGGAAACCGTCGCCGCGATAAAGGCCGCCCGCGCCGATGTCGTGGGATTGCAGGAGACCCGGCTGGAAAGCGAGCCCTGCACGGCGGAAAACTGCCCGGCGGTGGGTGAGTCTGTCGCCCCGGCGCTTGCCAAGGCCTTGGGCTGGTATGTCCATGACCAGACTGCGGAAAACGGCGCACTTTGGGCCAATGCGATCCTCTCGCGCTATCCGATGGGGGCGGCCTCGCCCAACGATCTTGGCGTGCCGGTCGATGTCAACGGCAAGACAGTCTGGCTGTTCAACATCCATCTTGATGACGAACCCTACCAGCCCTACCAACTGCTTGGCATCGAATACGGCCCCGCGCCCTTCATCTCGACCGAAGCCGAGGCCATCCGCTTTGCGACCGAGACGCGGGGGTCGGCCCTGGGCCTTCTGCTTGCCGATATGGAAAAGGCCGAAGGCGCTGCAGCGGTCTTCGTGACCGGCGATTTCAACGAACCGTCGATCCATGACTGGACGCCAGAGGCCGTCGCGGCCGGGCAGCACCCGGTTGCCGTCAAGTGGCCGACGACCGGCAGGCTGGTGGCGGAGGGTTTCATCGACGCCTACCGCGCCGTGCATCCCGACCCGGTGGCAAAGCCCGCCTATACCTGGACCCCGCGCTATGACGAGGCGGCGACGGATGACCATCCTGACCGCATCGACTTTGTCCTGGTGCGGGGTCAAGGGGTGACGGTCACCGATGCCGCCATTGTCGGCGAGGACGGTCCGCGCAGCGACATCGTGGTGATGCCCTGGCCCTCCGACCACCGCGCGGTGGTGGCCGAGATCACGTTCTAGGATCAGGGCCACCGGACTTTTCGAAAAGTCCGGATCGGAGCCTTCAAAGGCTCCGGTTCGATTTCTTCGAAGAAATCGGCTAGACCGGCGTCACCGCGCATTCCGGCAGAAGGCGCATCACGTCTTCCGGGCGGCAGAGCTGCGTGGCATCGGTCATCACGGCGGCAGAGGCGGCGGCTGATCCCATGGCCAGCGCCTCGGCGTTGGACTGGCCGCGCGACAGCGCCAGCACAAAGGCCGCGACAAAGCTGTCTCCGGCCCCCACGGTGGACTTGACCCGCACTTTGGCGGCCTTGGCGAACAGCTTCTGATCCGTGTCCGCCAGCACGTTGCCCTCGGCCCCGCGGGCGATGATCACGGTCCTGGCCACGCCTGCGCGGACCAGCGACTGTGCATAACCGGCCGTATCGGCCAGGGTCGGCAGCGGCTTTCCGGCGAGTTCTTCACCCTCGGGTCCATCCATCCGCAG
>JAKQLM010000516.1 GCA_029567145.1 Pseudomonadota bacterium | reverse complement strand
TAGACGATCCCGGCCAGATCGGTGTCTTCATAATACACCCGGGTGCGAAACATGTGCGCGGTCATGGGTCCCCCGTTGACCGCCTCAGGCTAGGCGCAGCACGCGGCCGCCGCAACCCTCAGGCCAGCCGCGCATCCGGCCAGTCGGGGACCGATTGTTGCAAGGCGCACCACGGCATCGCCGCGACCGACAGCTGAACCCCACCCCGCTGTCAGGTGCTTCGTCTCAGGCTCAGACCGTTCGGCCAATCCGCGCCGACAGCCGCAGGGCGTGGCTGGGGTCGCGCGCCACGCTTGGCAGGACGGGATCATACCCGGCCCGGATCACCGCCGCGATGTCCGGGCGCAAGACCACCTGCCCGCCCGCCCGCGCCAGCGGAGAGGTTTCGGAAAACGCCCGGTCCGACCACAGAAGGATCACCTGAACCGCCTGCGCCAGGGCTAGCGTGCCCGCATCCAGCGCGGCCAGCGCCGCATCCATGCGAAGAAAGACAAAGGCCGCCTTGATCGCGCCGGTCGGCTCGAACCGGAAGATCCGGTACTGGTTCGCCCCCGCCGCCTGCAGCCGGGCGACCAGCGGGCCAAGTTCGGGCACCAGCCGATCCAGGTCCGGGACCGCCAACAACTCGTCCCAGTCGCGAAACGCGAACAGCATCAGGTTCGCGCCCAGTTCCGGGTCCGTCTCGGCCATCTTGTGCCCGGCCAGCGTGACCACCGCCTCGACCGCGCCCTTCACCACCGGCAGGGTTTCCTCGGCCAGTCCAAAGACGACAGGCACGATGGGCCGTCCCCAGCGGGCAAAAAGGTAAGAGCCGTCCGCGCGCGTGAACAGCGCCTCAATTGCATCGGTCGTCTGCTCAACCATCGCTCAAAGGCCCACTCTTGCCCGCATCATCAGCCCCCAGCGTTCCACCGTCGCATAGGACAGCGCCGCCAACGCCAGCGATACAGGCAACCCGACCAGAAGGGCAATCCGCCAATCCCCCTGATCGCGCAGCAGGCGCAACACCGGATAGTGCCAAAGGTACAGACTGTAGGACAGCTTGCCCAGCCATCGCAGCGGGGCCAGGGACAGCACGGCAGCCAGCCCCCCGCCCCCGCTGCGAACCCCCAGGATCAGCGCCGCCGTCGCCAGTTCCACCGCAGGCACGCCCCAGATCAGCATCCCGTCGTCCCGCCAGTCGCCCGACTGAACACTGGCGACTGCCAATACAATCCAACCGACAAGCAGCCACTTCGCCCGCTCGGATAACCACTCCACCGACATAGCCCGGCAAAGCGCTGCCAGACATGCCCCGAACATCAACCCGCTCAACCGCGTATCCAGCCGGAAATAGACCACCCACCAGTCGGCACCTGATGACAGCACCCAAACTCGCCAGATACTTGCGACGAGGTAAAGCACCACCAGTATCGCCAGCAGTCTTCTACTCCCAAGCCTCCAAAGTGCCGAAAGGACCAGGGGCCAGCAAAGATAGAAATGCTCTTCAACCGAAAGCGACCACGAATGTGACAGCACCTGAGGGTTTCTGAGCAGAGCTACAGAAAGGTCCGACATGTAACTCAAAGTCAGGAAAACATCTAAGACCGGGGACCTGACCTCCGGGAACAAGATTGGCGCAACAAGTAGGAAAATCACGCACAACGCCATAACCGCCGGGGCCAGCCGCCAAAGCCTGCGCAGCACAAAGCGCCGCCAGTTGACCGATCCGGTCCGGTCGATCTCGGCCAGCAGAATGGTGGTGATCAGATAGCCGCTCAGGACAAAGAACACGTCCACGCCCAGAAACCCGGCCTCGAACCCCGGCAAGCGGGCGTGAAACAGAAAGACCAGCACCACGGCCACCGCGCGCAACCCGTCCAGGGCGGGATTGTAGTCCAGCGCGTGCCGGTCTTCCCCGGGGGCCATCGCCACAGATCCGTCAGGCATCGAACAGGTCCGACTGCCCGGGCTTGCCCGCCTCTGGCCCCTTCGGAGCCTCCAACCCCAGATGCCGCCAGGCCTTCTGCCCCAGCATCCGCCCGCGCGGAGTCCGCAGGATCAGGCCCTGCTGCAAAAGATAGGGCTCGATGACTTCCTCGATCGCATCCCTAGGCTCGCTCAAGGCCGCCGCGATCGTCTCCACCCCCACCGGCCCGCCGCCATAATTCTCGGCCAGCAGGATCAGATACCGCCGGTCCGCGCCGTCCAGCCCCAGATTGTCCACCCCCAGCCGCGTCAGCGCCCGGTCGGCCAGCGCCCGGCTGATCCGCCCGCCCTCCTCGACCAGCGCGAAATCCACCACCCGCCGCAGCAAGCGCCCCGCGATCCGCGGCGTCCCCCGAGCCCGCCGCGCGATCTCGCGGCAGCCCTCAGCCTCGGCTTGCACGCCCATCAGCCGCGCGCCACGGGTGACGATCTCGAACAGCTCTGCCTCCGAATAGAACTCCAGCCGCGTCGGAATTCCGAACCGGTCGCGCAAGGGCGTCGTCAAAAGCCCCAGCCGCGTCGTCGCCCCAACCAGCGTGAACGGCTGCAAATCAATCCGTACCGTCCGCGCCGCCGGGCCTTCGCCGATCACCAGATCCAGCGCGAAATCCTCCAGGGCGGGATAGAGCACCTCTTCCACCACCGGGCTCAGCCGGTGAATTTCATCAATGAACAGCACATCCTTCGGCTCAAGGTTCGTCAGG
>JAKQLM010000491.1 GCA_029567145.1 Pseudomonadota bacterium | reverse complement strand
CCCCGGCAAGGTGGTGGCGGTTGGCAATCTTCACCTCACCTCCGACCCCTACGGCCCTGACCTTCTGCGCGACGGCGCGACGGTCGCCGAGGTCCTGCAAGGCGAAACCGATACCCGCTTGGCCGAGATCGACCCCTACGCCGCCGCGATGGAGCCGCTGATCAAGGCTGGTACCCCCGTCATAGTGACCGGCGATTTCAACTCGCCCTCGCATCTTGACTATACCAATGCCGCCATCGGCCTGCGCCCCGACCTGATCGCAAAGGTTCCCTGGCCGGTCAGCCAAAGGATGCTTGCGGCGGGCTTCATCGATGCCTTCCGCACCGCCCATCCCGACCCGGTTGCAAGGCCCGGCCTGACCTATGCCGCCGGTTTCCCCTGGCCCGTGACCCGCGACGGCGAAAGCCTGGACCGGATTGATTTCGTCTATGCCGCCAACGCCAGCGTCACCTCGGCCGAGACGTGGGGCGAACCCGGCAATCCTGATGTCGACAGGGCCTTTTCGCCATGGCCCTCGGACCACCGCGCCCTGATCGCCGACCTGACCGTCACCCCGGTTGATGCCCCCGCGATGATTGCCATCGAACCCCGGCTTGTCCCCGAAGGCGGCACCTTCGTCGCCCGTGGCTTCCTGCCCGGTGATGCAATCTGGGGCGTCCGCATCGTGCCGCGCGGTGGCGATCCCGCGACCGATACCGTCACCTCGGTCGAGGGGATGGAACCGACCTACAACCGCGCCTTCCGCTTTTCGACGCTTGGCCTTGCCCCCGGCCCCTGGGATGCCGTGCTGATCGACGAGGCTGGCACCGAACAGGCCCGCATCCGCTTTTCGGTCCTTGCTCAGGGCGGCAAGCCCAGCCTGACAATCGCGCCCCCCTCGGTCAAAGCCAAAGAGCCGCTTTCCGTCAGTTGGACGGGCGCGCCCGGTTTCAAATACGACTGGATCGGCGTCTATGCGGCGGGCGACCCGAACCTATATAATTATCTTGCCTTCGCCTACACCGGGGCCACGCTGGATGGCAGCATGGACCTGACGCCCGACCTTTATTATCAAATCCTTGACCCCGGCGCCTATGAACTGCGGCTGATGTCGGATGACCACTATGTCGTTCTGG
>JAKQLM010000465.1 GCA_029567145.1 Pseudomonadota bacterium | reverse complement strand
CCTCTGCCGGGGAAAGAGGGTGAGCATCGCTTCCTGCCGCTGGAAGAATTGCTGCTCTTGCACCTGGGGGTGCTGTTTCCCGGCTATTCCGACAAGGGCCATTGCACCTTCCGCGTGCTGCGCGACAGCGACCTTGAAGTCGAGGACGAGGCCGAAGACCTGGTCCGCGAATTCGAGACCGCCCTGAAGCGTCGCCGCCGGGGCGAGGTGATCCGCCTGAAACTGTCGGCCGGCGCGCCCGAAGACATGCGCGCGCTGATCATGGAGGAACTTGACGTCACCGAGGACGAGGTGGTCGAGGTCAAGGGCCTTCTGGGCGTCGCCGATCTCAAGGAACTGATCCTTTCCTCCCGCAAGGACCTGATGTGGCCGCCTTTTACGCCCCGCGTCCCCGAACGGGTGCAGGACCACGAAGGCGACATGTTTGCCGCGATCCGGCAAAAGGACATGCTGCTGCACCACCCGTATGAGACCTTCGACATGGTCATCCGCTTCCTGGAACAGGCCGCGCGCGACCCGAACGTGCTGGCGATCAAGCAGACGCTGTATCGCACCAGTTGGGACAGCCCGATCGTCGGCGCCCTGTGCGAGGCTGCCGAGGCCGGGAAATCGGTCACGGCCCTGGTCGAACTGAAAGCACGGTTTGACGAGGCCGCGAACATCCGCCAGTCGCGACGGCTGGAACGGTCGGGCGCGCATGTCGTCTATGGTTTCGTGAACTACAAGACCCACGCCAAGATCAGCACCGTCGTGCGGCGTGAGGGCGACCATCTGGTCACCTACACCCACTATGGCACGGGGAATTACCACCCGATCACAGCCCGGATCTACACCGACCTGTCGTTCTTCACCTGCGACGCGGCCCTTGGCCGGGACGCGACCAAGGTGTTCAACTACCTGTCCGGCTACGTGCAGCCCGAAGGGCTGGAGAACCTGGCGATCAGCCCGATCACCCTGAAGCCGCGTCTCTTGGAGCTGATTGCCGCCGAGGCCGACCACGCCCGCGCCGGGCGGCCTGCGGAAATCTGGGCCAAGATGAACTCGGTCATCGAGCCGGACGTGATCGACGCGCTGTATGCCGCCTCCCAGGCCGGGGTGAAGGTCAGCCTGGTCATCCGCGGCATCTGCGGCTTGCGGCCCGGGGTGAAGGGGCTGTCG
>JAKQLM010000461.1 GCA_029567145.1 Pseudomonadota bacterium | reverse complement strand
GCACGAACTGGACGCCGTCGTCCTGACCTCGATGCACAACGTGTCGTATTACTCGGGCTTTCTGTATTGCTCGTTCGGCCGTCCCTACGCTTGCGTCGTGACCAAGACCGAATGCGTCACCATCAGCGCGGGGATCGACGCGGGCCAGCCCTGGCGCCGGTCGATTGCCGACAACATCACCTACACCGACTGGACCCGCGACAACATGTGGCGTGCGGTGGCGTCGGTCACGGGCGTCGGCAAGGCCATCGGCTGCGAGGCGGACCACCTGACCGTCGAGCGGATGGAGAAGCTGAACAGCTTCCTGAAGCCGAAGAAGGGCATGGATATCGCCCCGGCGACCATGTTCCAACGGATGAAGAAATCCCCGGCCGAGATCACCATGATCAAGCATGGCGCAAACGTGGCCGACGTGGGCGGCTATGCGATCCGCGAGGCGATCAAGGTCGGCGCGACCGAGCTTGAGGTCTCCATCGCCGGTCGTGACGCGATGGAGCGCGAGATTGCCAAGCGCTTCCCGGATGCGGAATACCGCGACACCTGGGTCTGGTTCCAGTCGGGGATCAACACAGACGGGGCGCACAACCCGGTGACCAATAGGAAGCTGCAGCACGGCGATATCCTGTCGCTGAACTGCTTTCCGATGATCAGCGGCTATTACACGGCGCTGGAGCGGACGCTGTTCGTGGGCGAGGTGGATGATGCATCCATGAGGGTCTGGCAGACCAACATCGACAGCCATGAATTTGGCATGAAACTGCTGAAGCCCGGTGCCACCTGCGCCGAGATCACCATGAAGATCAACGAGTTCCTGGCCGAGCGGCAGATGCTGCAATACCGGACCTTCGGCTACGGCCACTCGTTCGGGATCCTGTCGCACTACTATGGCCGCGAGGCCGCGCTCGAACTGCGCGAGGATATCGACACGGTGCTGGAGCCGGGGATGGTGATCTCGATGGAGCCGATGCTGACCATTCCGGAAGGGATGCCGGGCGCTGGCGGCTACCGCGAGCACGACATCTTCGTCGTGACCGAGGACGAGCCCGAGGATATCACGCACTACCCCTACGGGCCTGCGTTCAACGTGGTGGCGTAAAGGTGCGGGCCGGGGATCACTCCCCGGCCCTTTTCGTTCAGGCGCGCTTGATCACGCGGATCAGCACCAGCAGGATCACCGCGCCGATGGTGGCGGCAATGATCGCGCCCGGAATGCCTCCGCCCAGGGACAGGCCGGCGCGTGGCAGAAGGAAACCTGCGATGAAGGCACCGATGATGCCGATGACGATGTTGCCAAGCAGGCCATAGCCATAGCCCTTGACGATCAGGCCGGCCAGCCAGCCAGCGATTGCGCCGATGATCAGCGTGATGAGTAGTGCTTCAATGCCCATGGGGGTCCCCTTTATGCGCCTCTGAATGGGGCGATGCCTGTCAACGCGCGGAAATCCGCCGGGTTCCCAACGGGCCGTCTGTCATGCGGGCGATACGCATCCGTCACGCCGCTGTCATCGCCCCTTGCGATGCATCGCGCGACGTTTTCCCCGCACAAGGACTGCCACCATGCCCATCAGGACCCTTGGTCTGACCTCCGCGATTGCCATTGCCGCCGCCTGCCCGGCGCTGTCCGAGCCGGTGTTCAACCGTATCGCATCGCTGGCCACCCCGGCCAACATGGCCGCAGGAGAGGATCTGGCGCGCGAGACCAGTGCCGAGATCATCAGCGCCTCGGAAGACGGGATGGTGCTGGTCTACACCGACAGCCCGCTGGGCGTGGTGGGGTTGGTGGACATCGCCGACCCCAAGGCTCCGAAACCGCTGGGCAACATCGCGGTGGGCGGTGAGCCGACGACTGCGGTGTTCGTCGGCGAGATGATCTTTGCGGGGGTGAACACCAGCGAAAGCTTTGCCAGCCCGTCCGGCAAGCTGGTCACCGTGGACCCCGCGACCAAGGCGGTGGTGGCAGAGTGCGACATCGGCGGGCAGCCGGATTCGGTGGCAAAGGCCAAGGACGGATCGTTCCTGGCCATCGCGGTCGAAAACGAGCGGGATGAAGAGCTGAACGACGGCGCGCTGCCGCAGATGCCGGCGGGCTATGTGGTCAAGCTGCCGATCAAGGATGGCGCTGTGGATTGCGCGGCGATGCAGAAGATCGAGATGACCGGCCTGGCAGCGGTCGCGGGTGACGACCCCGAGCCGGAATTCGTCGACGTGAACGACGGCGGCGAGATCGTCGTGACGCTGCAGGAAAACAACCACATCGTCGTCATTGGCGCAGATGGCGTGGTCAGCGGCCATTTCAGCGCGGGCGCGGTGGACCTGACCGGGATCGACACCAAGAAAGACGGGCGCATGGACTTTGGCGCCGACGCGGCGGGCGTCCTGCGCGAACCCGATGCAGTAAAATGGATCGACGCCGACCACTTTGTCGTGGCCAACGAAGGCGACTACGAGGGCGGATCGCGCAGCTTTACCATTTTCAAGCGCGACGGGTCGGTCATCCATGAAAGCGGTGCCAGCCTGGAACACGCGATGGCGGCGCTGGGGCACTATCCGGACGCGCGCAACAAGAAGGGCGTGGAACTGGAATCGGTCGAGGTCGCGGTGTTCGACGGCGTGCCGATGCTTTTCGTGGCGTCCGAGCGTGCCTCGCTGGTGGCGGTCTATGACCTGACCGATCCGGCCGCCCCGGTGCTGAAGCAGATCCTGCCCTCGGGGATCAGCCCCGAAGGCATGGTGGCGATCCCGGCGCGGAACCTGTTTGCCACGGCGAACGAGGTGGACCTGCGGGCGGACGGGTTGGCCCCGGCGCATGTGATGGTCTACGAGCGTGCCGAAGGTGTGGCCGCCTATCCGACGATCGTGAGTGCGGGCACCAGTGAAGGCACGGACCCGCTGATCGGCTGGGCCGCGCTGTCGGGCCTTGCGGCGGGAGAGGCCGGAACGCTGTACGCGGTCAGCGATTCCGTGCTGTCGGCGGCCCCGACGATCTATACCATCGACACGACGCAGACCCCGGCGCGGATCACTTCGGCCCTGCTGGTGACGCGTGGGGGCGATGCGGCGCAGAAGCTGGATCTTGAAGGCATCACGCTGGATGGCGAGGGCGGGTTCTGGCTGGCCTCGGAAGGTCGCAGCGACCGGATGATCCCGCACGGTATGATCCATGTCGATGCCAAGGGCGCGATCATCGAGGAAGTGCCGCTGCCAGAGGCGCTGCTGGACCAGGAAATCCGCTTTGGCCTTGAAGGCGTGGCCAAGGTCGGTGACGTCCTGTGGCTGGCGGTGCAGCGCGAATGGCAGGACGATCCGGCGGGGATGGCCAAGCTTCTGGCCTATGACACCAAGGCTCAGACCTGGGGCGCGGTGCATTACCCCCTGGACGCCGCCGGTGAGGGGGCCTGGATGGGCCTGTCGGAAATCACCCTGCACGGCGACCATCTGTACCTGATCGAACGCGACAACCAGATTGCCGACCGCGCGGTGACCAAAAAGCTGACCCGGATCGCGCTGGCCGATCTGGCACCCGCCGACCTGGGCGGCCCCTTGCCGGTGGTGACGAAAGAGCTGGTCCGCGACCTGATCGCCGACCTGTCCCGGCACGGCGGCTATACCTCTGAAAAGGTCGAGGGCTTTGCCGTGGACGCCGCAGGCACCGGTTGGCTGGTCACCGACAATGACGGCACGGCCGACAGCAGCGGCGAGACGTATTTCTGGTCGATCGGCCCGATGAACTGAAAACCGGAACCTGAAAACCGGCGAACTGACAAAACCGAACCTTGGCCCCGGATTCCGCCGCGAATCCGGGGCCAGGCCAAGTTTGGCCGCGAAGATTCGGAAATCCCTGTGGTTTTAGGCTTGACGGATGGCCGCGCGCATGGCGCAAGGTGGCCTTAGCTGCCCCTAACCCAGAGTCTGCCAAGTGACCCATTCCCTTGCCCGGATCTTCGCGATCCTTGCCCTTCCCCTGCTTGCCGCGTGCGCAGGTGCCCCTACGACGCCGAAAGAGCCCCCGGTCGTGCCAGGCTATGAGGGCATCCAGGACGGCGAGTTCTTCATCGAACCCGTTCCGGAGCAATACCTGTACGAAGGCAACCGCCGCGAGGACGTGCCCTATGCAGGCGACGAAGCGCCGGGGACCATCGTCGTCGATACCCACACGCGCAAGCTGTACCTGGTGGGCGAAGCCGGCATGGCGACGCGCTATCCGATTGCAGTCGGGCGCGAAGGCCTGTCGTTCCGGGGCACCGGCGGCATCGGGCGCAAGGCGGAATGGCCGTCATGGCAGCCGACCGCGAACATGGTCCGCACCCGGCCTGACCTTTATGCCGCCTATGCCGGTGGCCTGCCGGGCGGGCTGATAAACCCCTTGGGCGCGCGGGCGTTGTACCTGTATCGCGGCGGGCGCGATTCGATGTTCCGGATCCACGGCACCTCGGACGCGGCGTCGATCGGGCACGCGACCAGCGCGGGCTGCATCCGCCTGTTCAACCAGGACATCATCGACCTGTACAACCGGGTTCCGACCGGCACGCGGGTCAAGGTCCGGACCGAGGCGGAAAGCCTGGCGATCGAAGGTCCGCAGATGACCGACGCCTATGGCCGGATCGTCCCCGAGACACCCGAGAACATCGCCAAGAAGGACTCGGACCTGGCCGCCATCGCCAAGCAAGAGGCCAAGGACAAGGCTGCATCCGAAAAGGCTGAAAAGAAACGGCTGGCCGCTTGCGAACGCCGCGGGATTTCGGCTGACGAATGCCCGCGTCCCGATGCGCCCGGCGCGATGGTGACGGTCGGAACCTCGGAGACTACGTCCGGATGACGTAGTCCTTCAGGGTGGTCTCCACGACCTCCCAGATGCCCTGGAACCCGGGGCGCAAGATCAGGCTGTCACCCGCATGCAGTTGGGTGACAGTTCCGTCCTCGGCAGTCAGGATGGAGTAGCCCGACAGGATGTGGAAATACTCCCATTCGCTGTAGCTGACCCGCCACTTGCCGGGGGTCGACTGCCACAGGCCGCAATACAGCCCGTCGCTTTCCTCCAAAGACCAGGTGGTGTGAACCGGCGTGCCGGAGATCAGCTTTTCCGGGGCGGGTTGGCTGGTTTCGGGCACGGTGCCGATGCGGGTGACGCGCTGGATCAGGGTCATGGGGGTCTCCTTTTGCGGTATTGGCACCGGGGCGGCACCGTGGGTCAAGCCGGTGCCGCTGCCGTCGGCGGTGCTGCGCTGCGGCGCAAATTTGTTGCGGGCGGCTTTCGGTTGTGCCCATATGGCGGGCAGAATGTGAAAGCGGAGGCCCCGAGATGAGCGCCACTTCCCCCGTCCGGCCTGTGCTTCCCCCAGACATCCGCGCCCGGAAAGGGTCTGCGCCGCTGGTGGTGCTGACAGCCTATTCCACGCCGGTGGCCCGGCTGGTCGACGCGCATTGCGACGTGGTGCTGGTGGGCGATTCCGTGGGGATGGTGATCCACGGGCTGCCCTCCACGCTGGGTGTGACGCTGGAAATGATGATCCTGCATGGCCGCGCCGTCGTGCGCGGCGCACAAAAGGCGATGCCGGTGATCGACATGCCGTTCGGGTCCTATGAAGAGGGTCCGCAGCAGGCCTTCCGCAACGCCAGCCGCCTGATGGCCGAAACCGGCGCCCCGGCGGTCAAGCTGGAGGGCGGGCAGCACATGGCCGAAACGATTGCCTTCCTGACCGCGCGGGGCGTGCCGGTGATGGCGCATGTCGGCCTGACGCCGCAGTCGGTGAACACGCTGGGCGGCTACAAGGTGGTTGGCCGCGACGACGAGGCCCAGAAGGTGATGGCCGATGCCCGTGCGGTGGAAGACGCCGGGGCGTTTTCGGTCGTGCTGGAGAAAGTGCCCGAGGGGCTGGCCGCGCGGATCACGCAAAGCTTGACGATCCCGACGATCGGCATCGGCGCAGGCGTGCGCTGTGACGGGCAGGTGCTTGTGGTGGATGACATGCTGGGCCTGTTCACCGACTTCCGGCCCAAGTTCGTCAAGCGGTATGCCGAGTTGGGGCGCGCGGCGGACGAGGCGATTGCGGCCTATGCCGCCGAGGTGCGGTCGCGGGCCTTTCCGGCGGCCGAGCATTCGTTTCCCGATGTGATCCCGGTGAAGCCATGATCCTGAAGACAGTGGCCGACCTCCGGGCCGTGGCGCGGGGCTGGCGGGCGGCGGGCCAAACGATTGGCGTGGTTCCGACGATGGGCGCGCTGCATGACGGGCATCTGTCGCTGGCGCGGCGGGCCCGGGCGGAGTGCGACCGGGTGATCACGACGATCTTCGTGAACCCCAAGCAGTTCAACAACCCCGAGGATCTGAAGAAATACCCCCGGACGCTGGAGGCGGATGCAGAATTGCTGGGAACGGTCCCGGTGGATGCGGTCTTTGCCCCGCCGGTCGATGAGGTCTACCCCGAGGGCTTCATCACCAACGTCACGATGCAGGGCGTCGCGCAGCCGCTGGAAGGCTACATGCGGCCCGGGCATTTCGACGGGGTGGCCACGGTGGTGACCAAGCTGTTCGGCATGACGCTGGCCGACAAGGGCTATTTCGGCCAGAAGGACTGGCAGCAGTTGCAGGTCGTCCTGCGGCTGGTGCGCGACCTGAATGTGCCGGTGGATGTCGTCGGCTGCGAGACGATCCGCGAGGGCGACGGGCTGGCGATGTCGTCGCGCAACGTGCGGCTGACGGCGGCGGGACGGGCCAAGGCCCCGGTCCTGTATGCCGCGATCACCCGGGCGGCAGACGATATTCGCGCGGGCCATGCCGACCGGATGGCGATCCGCGAAGCGGCAGAGGCGATGCGCGAGGCCGGATTCGAGCGCGTGGAATACATCGAACTGCGCGATGCCGAGACGCTGATGCCGTCCGACGATCCCCGCCGACCCCGCCGGATGCTGGCGGCGGCCTGGATCGACGGGGTCAGGTTGATCGACAACATTCCGGTCTGATCCGGGCGGTTTTCAAAATGAGCGCTGCCGCGCAGGTCTTTTGTCTCGTCGTCGGGCTTCGCCTCCTCCTCGGCTGATGGGGGCATTCTGCCCCCAACCCCCCTGAGAGTATTTGGGAAAAAGCAAGTGCAGTTGCTCTTTTGGAAATACTCCACGGGGGTGCGGGGGTGTGAAACCCCCGCTGGTTGGCCCGGGGCACGGCATTCGGCACTTGGCGAGCGGGGTCACTTGCGGCAAGACTTGGCGCGTTGGCCGGTGTCCGAAAAACCCGCGCCGGGATGATGTAATTCGCTGTTACATCACTATGTGATGCAAACGATGTTCAACGGAGGGTCGGATGGCCGATTTCGAGACGCAGATCAAGGAAAGCCAGGCGCAGGTCGCCGAGGCGCAGGCGAAGATTTCCGCCATCACCAGCCGGATCGAGGAAGCGCGGTCAAAGCTGGACCAGGGTGTTTCGCTGGACGTGGAGAACGCCACGCTGGAAGACGTGCACAAACACACCGACCTGATGAACGCGAACATCGCCGAGCTGATCATGGGGTTGGACGACGTGACCGCCGGGTTCTCGGCCGAGTTCAACGAGATGCGGACGAAGACCGGGATGGAAAGCTTCATCGGCGTCTTCTCGTCCGCCAAGGCGGAATCGATGCGGCAGGAGCGGATGCGTTCGGCCAGCGTCGATGACAAGCTGCAGGACCTGATTTCGAAGTCGGACGTGATCGTGAAGCTTCTGCAGGGGCAGCTGGACCTGCTGAACGGGCAGAAGACCAAGGTCGAGGCGAACCTGGCCGGGACGCTGGTCGAACGCGAGGAAACTGTGGGCGCCCTGGAAGCGGTGCGCAAAGAGGTCGCCAGCCTTGACCCGAAGATCATCGAGCTGGAGAACAAGATCAGCGTCGAGCAGGACGCGGCGGCGCGCACCAAGCTGGAGACCGAACTGGCCACGCTGAACGCGCAGTACAACGGTCTGGTGCAGGACGAGCAGGTCAAGCTGGCCAAGTCCCAGACGCTGGAGCGCTATATCGAAAAGGGCAAGACCTGGGTCGACAGCCTGCAGAACCAGGCGGCGACGCAGCTGGTGCTGATCAACAAGCTGCAGACGGATACGAAGCAACGGGTCGTGCTGTATGACGCGCTGACCTCGTCGTTGAAGACGGCGCAGCAGCAGGACGTGGCGCATAGAATCAACGAGATCGGGGTGAAGACCGACCAGGAGGCCCAGACCGCGATGGCGGCGATCGGGGCGGCGACGAACGACAAGATGGCCGACATGCTGGAAGCGCATGAGGGGCACATGGTGTTCGCGCGTCAGATCCTGGAGCAGAAGGCCAAGGCGGACGAACGCTTTGCCCGGCGCTTTGCGAAGATCGTCGAGAAGCACGACAAGAACGCTTACGGTGAGTAAGTGACAAACGAGGTCAAGGACCAGCTCGTCCAGGACCATGCCGAGCTGTACGACACCCTTGTTGCCCGGCGCTACTTTGCCAAGTTTGACCGGATCACCGGGCATCTTGGCAGGGTGGCGGCCGAGGTCGAGACCGAGGGCAAGCTTTCGCGGACCGAGGCGCGGGTGTTGGGGGTCTACCTCAAGGCCGTCGCGGCGACGTTCCGCGCACTGAACCACAAGTATCTGATGACCGGGCGGGGGGACGCTGCGCCAAAGCTGACCATCGACCGGCACGAAAGCGGGTTTCCGGTCGCGCAAGAGCTGATGACCATGGCGGTCGATGCCCAGCAGGCCGAGAAGCATCTGGCCGGGATGCCGTCAGAGACGGAACTCAAGGACCGGATGGTGCGGCAGATCGTGGGGGACCAGACCATTCCCACCGCTCTGCAGTTTGCGCTGTCGCAGCGGTATTACTATGAGGCGCTGGCGGCGGGCGGCATCTTCTGGGCGCGGAACGACCCCGACGCCCAGTGGATCGAGGATCTGGGGGAACGGCGGCATTTCCTGTTGCATTGGGCGGTCTGGGACACTCAGGTGAACCTGCCGGTGGTCTACCTGATGGACCTGGAGGATTCCGGCAAGAAGCCCCTGCCGAACGACGCCTATCGCTGGCCGCAGGTGCAGCACGCGCTGATGGCGCAGTCGGTGGGCGGTCTGAAGCTTTTGACCATCGCCACCGGCTTCGACAAGGACTTTGCCGACCTGCACCCCAAGCGGCTGCGGCGGATCATCCTGGGGCCGATGTATTCGGCAAGCTTCACCTTGCAATCCGGCCCGATTTCCAAGGTGCTGGAGGGCGCAAAGGCGCCGGAGGGTGAGGATTGGGCGCTGGTCTGGACGGTCGAGGACCTGATCGCGGACCGTGAGGAAGAGGTGAAGGACGGGTGGTTCTCATCCTCGCAGCGGCAGCTTTACAAGCTGGACCCGGTGGCGGGGGCCGAGCTGGGGGCCACGCGGCAGGACCGGATGATCATCCTGCCGGAGAAGCCCTATCAGGTGCTGGTCGAGCAGAACCCACGCGGGTTGCAGGGGCTGCGGAAGTTCGTCGTGGGGGCCGGTGGGCGGTTGATTCCGACGTTGTGAATTGGGGCACCCCCGGGGCTCTGCCCCGGACCCCGGGATATTTCTGAACAGAAGAAAGGGTTTGCCGGATGACCGCGCGCGACACGATGGAGCTGAAGGAAGAGGTGATCCGGGCGCAGTATGAGGCGGCCTTGGGGATGGTCCTTGGGTTCGATCATGCGCCGCGGTTGGCGAAGGCGCTGGTCAGCGCGCCGGTGGCGGAGCGGTCGCCGGGGGTTGGGGTGCGGCCGACGTTCCGGTCCACCGTGCCGGGGATGGTAACGCGGTCGACGGCGCGGCCGGGTGGGG
>JAKQLM010000460.1 GCA_029567145.1 Pseudomonadota bacterium | reverse complement strand
CGTTGAAACCTCTGCCGTTCGCCCCGGTCCCGACGCTTTTGCCCGAGGATGAGGTCCACGTCCTTGCCCGCAACAACACCTCTGGCCCGGTGGACGTGAACGTCCTTTATATCGGCGCGGACTGGTCGATCAGCCACTGGTTCTCGGGCCGGTTGCAGCCGGGGGACGAGTTGAAGAAAGGCCTGTTCAAGATTTCGGATACCGTCCTTGGGCAGGAGCGGATGCTGGTCGTCGTCACCCCCGCCAAGCCGCAAAGCCCGGTTGAAGACCTGTCCTATCTGGCGCAGGACGCGCTGGATGCGACCCGCAACATTGGCGGGACGGCTTTCGGGGACGCGCTGACCGAGGCCGGGTTCGGCGAAACGACGCGCGGGGCGATGGCCCTGTCCGACGACAGCGCAGACACCGGACCGTCGCCCGCGATCCTGCAACTGGAGCTGCGGACGGTGGCCGGGAACTGACGCTGGGCAGGAGTTAAGATTTCCTGAACGCCCACAGCTAACGTGTTGAAAAAATGGATTATAGGCGGGATGTCCACTGTGGACACCCCGCCTGATCCCGCCCTACAGAACTTCGCTGACCTTGACCATCCGGCCCTCGGCCACCGATTTCAGCGCCGCCTCGGCCAGGGCCAGGGCCAGCAGGCCATCCTCACCCGAAGGGCTCGCCTTGGCCTTGCCCCCCATCGCGTCGATGAAGGCCCCGATCTCGGCGGCATAGGCCTCGGTATAGCGGGTCATGAAGAAGTCATGCAGCGGCGGACGGGTATAGCCCGCCCCGGTCGCCACTTCGATGCTGACCGGCCGCTGGTTTTCCGCTGCCGCCATCCCCTTCGACCCATGCACCTCGATCCGCTGGTCGTAGCCATAGGTCGCCCGGCGGCTGTTCGAGATGACCGCCATCTTCCCCGTCGCCGTCTTCAGCATCACCTGCACGCTGTCGCTGTCCCCCGCCTTGCCGATCGCCGGGTCCACCAGAACCGCCGCCATCGCCGACACCTCGGTCACTTCCTCGCCCAAAAGGAACCGCGCCATGTCGAAGTCATGGATCGTCATGTCGCGGAAGATCCCGCCCGACCGCCCGATATAGTCCAGCGGAGGCGCCCCCGGATCACGGCTGGTGATCACCACCATCTCGACCGCGCCAAGGGTGCCCTTGTCGATCTCGGCCCGCACCGCCATGAAATGCGGGTCAAAGCGGCGGTTGAAACCGACCATCAGCGTGCCCTTTTCGGCCCGCACGACCTCAAGGCAGGCCTTCACCCGGGCGAGGCTCAGATCAATCGGCTTTTCGCAGAATACAGCCTTGCCCGCGCGAACGAACTGCTCGATCAGGTCGGCATGGGTGTCGGTCGGCGTGCAGATCACCACCGCGTCGATATCCTTGGCCGCCGCAATCGCGTCGATGGTCCGCACGTCGCAGCCATACTGATCGGCAATCGCCTGCGCCGCCGCCGGCATCGCATCCGACACCGCGACCAGCTTTGCCGCCGGACTGCCCGTCACAGCCTTTGCATGCACCTTGCCGATGCGCCCTGCACCCAGAAGTCCAAACCGGATCGTCATCTTTCACCTCGTTCGGGCCTGGCCCGGTTCATGTGCTGTGGAACTTTGTGGAATTATCGTTCCATTTCTGTGCCACTTCAATGTAGAAATTCCAGACGCCGCCGATCCGCCCACCACAGCGCTCCGGCGCCCAGCAGCGACACCAGCACCCCCAGCCACGCCACCAGCGTATACCCGGCGACAAGCGTGCCAAGCGCAAAGCACAGGGCCGCGATCACATCACCTACCAGGCGCTTGATCGCCATCAGGCTGGCTCCCGCGCCGGGGCGTTCGGCCAAAAGGTCTTGCAGGTAGGCAATCGGCACGGTCAGCGTGACAGCCCCGCCAATCGCCGCAGGCAGGACCAGAAGCCACACTGTCCAGCTTCCGGCCAGAACCGGCAGCAGCGCAACATGCACGGCGTAAAGCGCGGTTCCGACGAAGATCAGGACCGTCCGCGACACGCCCCGGGTCAGCGCCGGCAGCATCAGCATGAACGGCACTTCCAGCCCCGCAACCAGCCCGACGTACAACGCGACATCTGCCGCGCTGCGCCCGACGTCGGCGACCATCACCAGCGACACGATGGCCATATACAGCGTCGCCGCCGCATTCACCGCCCCAGCGCCAGCACGCGCAACGCGACCGGAGGATGCCCCATCTCGGCCAAGGCCGCGCGAAAGCTTAGCCCGCTTGGCCGGTCTTCCCAGGCCGTCGCCCCATCGCGGGGCCACAGGCGCAAGACGACCAGCAGCATCCCGGCCGACATCACCAGACTGACCGGAAAGATCATCGTCACATCGACACTCTGCCGGAACGCCACCGCCCACAGCGGCAGCACCACCACGAAGGGCAGCGCGAAAAGCGCCCGCACGACGGCCATGATCCCGTCCCGCTCGGTAAGCGGATGGCGGGTGGCGGCCAGCCGGGCCAGCGCGAAGACCTGGCCAAAGGTCACCGACCCCAGCGGAAACAGGGCCGCCGCCACCAGCGCAAAGACCCATGGCCCCGGCACCACCGTCATCAGCAGCATCCCCAGGCCCAGAGCGACCACCGCCGCAAGCGTCACCTGCCGCCGGTTCGCCGTCTGATCGGCCCGGATGCCCGCCACGACCGATGACGTCACCGCGATCACCGAGGACAGCGCCAGCAGCACCGCATAGCCCCGGTCGCCAAAGCCGAAAGTGTTCACCGCCAGAGTCGAGAAATACGGGCCGAAGCTGCAGACGATGGCGCCCTGCAGGATCATGATCAGCCCTGCGGCGCGCAGGGCAGGGTCGCGAAAAACAAGGCGGATGGACAGCATGGCGCATGGCTATCCCGGCCCCGTGGCCGCCGCAACCCAGCCTGGAATGACCTTGCCGGGATTCATCCGGTTGTCGGGGTCAAGCGCTGCCTTGACCGCCCGCATCACGTCCAGCGCCACCGGATTCTTGCGCCGCGCCATCGCGTTCAGCTTGGACAGGCCGACCCCGTGTTCCGCCGAAAAGCTGCCGCCAAGCTCGGCCACCACATCCTCGACCAGCTCCATCACCCGATCCTTCAGACCGGGGTCATCGCGGGTCGGGAAGACGGTGAAATGCAGGTTGCCATCGCCCAGATGTGCCACGGTCAGGCTGCGGAATCCGGGGTCCAGGGCGTCCAGCCGCTGCAGGGCCTCGGTCAGGAAACCCTCTACCCGGTCCAGCGGCAGACAGACGTCCGTATCGACCACCGGGGTCAGCCCGACGCAGATTTCCGCCGCCGCCTCGCGCCGCGCCCACATCGCCCGGCGCTGCTGGTCGCTGCGGGCCAGGACGGCATCGGTGACCAGCCCTTCCTCCATCATCCCGGCCAGAACGGTTTCCAGAAGGCCGACCAGCGGCACCTCGCCACTGTCATCGGGCGTGGCCTCGGTCGGGACGGTGGTGGCCGCCTCGATCAGGACCGTCACCTCGGGGATATGGTCGAAGGGCAGGCCCAGATCGGGCCGCGCCACCCGCAGGCGTTCCGAATAGGTGCGCGGCATGAACTCGAACGCCTCGACCCGCCCGCCGGTCGCCTCTTGCATCCGGTTCAAGAGGACCAGCGCATCGGCCAAACTGCGGGTCGCCAGCGTTGCCGTCGCATGGGCCTTGGGCGCGGGCACCAGCTTCATCACCGCTGCCGTGATGATGCCCAGCGTGCCCTCGGCCCCGATGAACATCTGCTTCAGATCGTATCCCGAGTTGTCCTTGTGCAACTCGCCCATCAGGTCCAGCACGCGGCCATCGGCCAGCACGACCTCCAGCCCCAGGCACAGCGCGCGGGTACTGCCATAGCGCAAGACGTTCGACCCGCCCGCGTTGGTGGACAGGACACCCCCCAGCATGGCCGACCCCCGCGCGCCGAACCACAGTGGGAAATAAAGCCCCTCGGCCTCGGCTGCCTCATGCAGGCGGGACAGGATCACGCCGGCCTCGGCCACCACCAGCCTTGCGTCGCGCTTGACGGCGCGGATGCGGTTCATCCGCTCCAGGCTGATCATCACCCCGCCCGTGGTCATCGTGCCACCGACCAGCCCGGTGTTGCCGCTGACCGGGACGATGGCCACGCCATGTGCGGCGGCGATCCTGACGCAGGCCGAGACCTCGGCGGTCGAGCCGGGCCGGACCACGGCAAGCGGAGCGCCTTGATACTTGCCCATCCAGTCGCGGGCGTAACGGGCCATGTCCGCCCCGGTCAGCACCTGCGCCGGACCTGCCACCGTTGCCAGATCGTCGATCAACCCCATGCCATCCCCCATGTTCCCCGCGACCCTAGATCACGGGGTCCGGTCAAGGAAACACCCCACAGTTGCTCTTTCTGAAATACTCCCGCCGGAGGCGCCCGTCCCGTCCCAGGACGAACGGTCGGGGGTTGACCGTGGTCCATTACTTAGCTATCCAGCTAACTATAACAGTGAAAGGCCCCCCGATGCTTCGCCCGATCCTGCTGTCCGCGCTTCTCGCCCTGCCCGCCGCTGCGCAGGACATGACCGACCTTGGCACCCCGCCCGCCGGGACCTACACCACCGACCCGGCGCATACCCGGCTTTGGTTCACCGTCGACCATCTGGGCTTTTCCACCTTCATGGCGCTGTTCACCAAGGCCGAAGCGACCCTGCAGTTCGACCCCGCCAATCCAACGGCAATGCAGGTCACCGCGACCGTCGACCTGACCACGCTGGAGACGCACAACGACGACCCGTCCTATGACTTCAACGCCATCGTCTCGGGGCCGGACTACCTGAACGCGCCGACGCATCCTCTGGCGACGTTCACCTCGACCCGGATCGAACTGGTGGACGACGACTCGGCCATGGTCACCGGCGACCTTACGATGAACGGGATCACCCGGCCGATCACGCTGGACGCCACCTATAACGGCGGGTGGGGGAGCATGCCGCTGGACCCCGGCGGGGCGCGGGCGGGGTTTTCGATCACCGGAACGCTGTTGCGGTCCGATTTCGGCATCGCCAACGGCATCCCCGCGCCGGGCACGACGATGGGCGTGTCGGATGAAGTGCGGTTCTACTTTGAAACCGAGATGTCGAACCCCGACGCCCCGAAACCCTGATCGGTCGAAACCCTGACCGGTCGAAACCTCAGGCTTGCGTCTCGGCGCAATGCCTGCGGAAGGCGCGCTTCAGCAGGTCCAGTTCGGCCCGCAACAACCCGATCTCGGCGCGCAGGTCATCGTCCAGCGGCGTGCCGGCGATCAGGCTGAACTGCGCCAGCACGGTGTCGCCCGCCTGCAGCAGAACGGTCTGCACGCCTTCGGTCAGGATCGCCGCCGGAATCGGCACCCGCACGGCATGACGTCCGGGCTTGCCCGGAAGGGGCGTGACTTCCACCCCCTCCAGCGCGCGGCCCTGATGCAGCGCCTGAATGGGTGGAGCCTCCCCCGCAACGGTCAGCACACCTTCCCACACGCCGCCTGCGATCCGGGTCTGGGTCAGGGATGGGGTGGCGGTCGGGTCGGTCATTCAGGCCTCAAAGCTCGGCGCGGGGGCGGCGGCTGACCACCACGTCGCGCAACTGGATTTGGTTCATCGCCGCATCGTTGAAGATCAGGTCCAGCCAGGCCCGTTCGATCCGCGTGTCGTCCAGCCCGGCATAGGCCAGGTCGAATTCGGCCAGCGAGCCTGCAGCCCCGGTCACCGGCAGTTCGCTGACCATCTGCGCGATGTTCGGCCCGTGCTTGACGTTCAGCCGGGCAAAGGCGCGGACCGGGCGGTCGGCTTCGACGATGGCATCGACGCGGATCAGGTGCCGCGCCTTCAGGCCTTGCACCGCCTCATCCGGCAGGTTGATCGCCAGCGACAGAAAGCTGCCGCGAAAGCCGAAGACCTCGATCCCCAGCCCAAAGGGCGCGCGGTGGCTGTCGTCGTGGTTGCGGGACTGCCGCACCAGAACCTCGGCCAAGGGACAATCGTGATACAGCGCAAGGTCGTCGCTGATCGGAGTCCGCGGCTCGGTCGCGGCAGCGCCCGGCTGCGGCAAGGCCCCGCGCCAGGCGTCGCCGCGCCAGACCCAGTCGCTGCCAAGCGGAGCGCGGGGCAAGGCGGCCCCCAGCACCGGCAGGCTTAGCCGGTGGTCGGCTTCATGGATCAGCCGGTCGATCTGCCGCCGCATTGCCCGCGCTTCGGCCCGCAGGCTGCGCAGGGTGAAGGACTCCGCCTCGGCCGCATCGTCGGCGGCCTTGGTCCAGCGGTCCTGCACCTTGCGCAGGTGCCAGCCGTCCAGGGCCTGCCGAATGCGTCCCATGCGCCTTACTGGTCCATGTAGACGTGGCTTTCGGCCTTGGCCCCAGGATGCGTCACCGCCCCCCAGCGAGCCCCGCCGACCAGACGCGCAAACTTGTGGATCGCGCCGCTGGTGTATTGCGTCTTGCGCGGGCCTTTCCAATTGGCCTTGCGGGCGGCCAGTTCTGCATCGCTCAGCGCCACGGAAAGCTCACCCGTCACCGCGTTCAGGGTGATCAGGTCGCCGTTCTTCAAAAGCGCAATCGGCCCGCCATGCGCCGCCTCTGGCCCGACATGGCCGACGCAGAAACCCCGGGTCGCACCGCTGAAGCGACCGTCCGTGATCAGCGCCACCTTCTTGCCCATGCCCTGACCCGACAGCGCCGCCGTGGTGGACAGCATCTCGCGCATCCCCGGCCCGCCTGCGGGGCCTTCGTTGCGGATGACGATGACCTCGCCTTCCTTGTAGGCGCGTTGTTTCACCGCCTCGAAGGCGTCTTCCTCGCATTCGAAGACCCGCGCCGGGCCGGTAAAGACCTGCTCGGCCTCAGTCATGCCTGCGACCTTCACGATGGCCCCATCGGGGGCAAGGTTGCCCTTCAGGCTGACCACGCCCCCCGTCTTGGTGATGGGGGACCCGATATGATAAATCACCGTGCCATCCGCTTCGCCACGGATTTCGTCAAGGCTTTCACCCAGCGTCTTGCCCGACGCGGTGAGGCAGTCGAGATGCAGCAGGCCTTCCTTGGCCAGCTCTTTCATCACCACGGCCACGCCGCCAACCTCGTGCAGGTCCTTGGCGACATACTTCCCGCCCGGCCGCAGGTCGACGAAATAGGGTGTGTCCTTCATGCAGGCCGCCACGTCGAACAGGTCAAAGTCGATCCCCGCCTCGTTCGCCAGCGCGGGCAGGTGCAAGGCGGCGTTGGTCGATCCACCCGTGCAACCCACCACCCGCGCCGCATTCTCCAGCGCCTTGCGCGTCACGATATCCCGCGCACGGATGTTCTTTTCGATCAGGTTCATCACGGCGACGCCCGACGCCTCGCCATACTGGTCGCGGGATTCGTAGGGGGCCGGGGCGCTGGACGAGTTCAACAATGCCAGACCAATCGCCTCGGACACGCAAGCCATCGTGTTCGCTGTATATTGCGCGCCACAGGCACCGGACGAGGGGCAGGCCACCCGCTCCATGATCTCCAGTTCCGCGTCCGACAGGTTTCCGGCCTGGTGCTTGCCCACGGCCTCGAACATGTCCTGAACGGTGATGTCCTTGCCCTGATACCGGCCCGGCAGGATCGACCCGCCGTAGATGAAGACCGACGGCACGTTGAGGCGAACCATCGCCATCATCATCCCCGGCAGCGACTTGTCGCACCCGGCCAGTCCCACGATCGCATCATAGCAATGCCCGCGCATCGTCAGTTCGACCGTATCCGCAATCGCATCCCGCGACGCGAGCGAGGACCGCATCCCCTCGTGCCCCATCGCGATCCCGTCCGTGACGGTAATCGTCGTGAACTCACGCGGGGTCCCGCCGCCCTTCTTCACGCCATGCTTCACGATCTGCGCCTGACGGTTCAGCGCGATGTTGCAGGGGGCCGCTTCGTTCCAGCAGGTCGCCACGCCAACCCAGGGCTGGTGAATCTCGTCTTCCGTGATCCCCATCGCGTAGAAATAGCTGCGGTGCGGGGCGCGCGCCGGACCTTCGGTCACATGGCGGCTGGGAAGCTTCGACTTGTCGAAACGCTGGTTGGTCATGGCGGCTCCTCACGGGCTTTGACTGGCCAGCAAGGGATAAAGGCCTGCCCGGTCAGGGGCAAGCCGAATTGCCGGTCACTCGCCGTCCAGGGCGACCGTGGCCGACCGCATCAGCCCGTCCAGTTCCAGTCGCAGGCCGTTGACCGTGCCGACATAGCCCTCCAGCGGGCCGGCCAGGGCGGGAACCGACCGCGACAGGGCGGGGGCGGCAAGGTAAAGCCCGGCCCCCAGCATCGCGATGGTCATCACCCACAGGAACCCGCTGCGGAACCCGCCGCGACGTTGTGGAACCAGGCCGCTGTCGCCGCTGTCCGACTCGGCCTCGGTTTCGGTTTCCGAAGGCCGCAGGGTCGAGTTGATCTCTTCGACATCCGGCAAAAGGTCGCGCCGGGCCGATGGCTTGTCCTCGATCACGACCGGGGCTGCGACAACGGCCGCCGCCGCGACGGCCGAGTCGATGCCAAGGTCGGTCTGCACCTCCAGCGGCCGGACTTCGGCCCGGCGGGCATTGGATTCGCGCTCCGCTTCCTCGCGCAGGATCGCCAGAACCGAGTCATCGACTGCATAGGGGGCCTTCGTCTCGGCGACCGGCGCGGGCGCAAGGGAATCGTCGGCAGGCGCTTCGACAAACGCGTCCGTGGCCGTGTCGTCCATCCTGAGGTCGTCGCTGGCTGCCTCAGGCGTTTCGACAGCCACCTCGACCGGCGCGACTTCGACCGCAACCTCGGGCTCGGGCTCGGGCAAAGGCTCTGGCACGACATCGGGCTCAGGTTCGGGCACGTCTTCAGGCCCAGCCTCAGCCTCAGCCTCGGGCGCAAGGCCGGTCTCGGGTTCCGGCTCTGGCACAGGCTCCGGCACGATCTCTGCCGGGGGCTCGGCTTCGGCGATCACGTCTTCGGGCTGGGACTGGTCCACCGGGTCGGGCAACGGCTCTGGCTCGGGAACCGGATCGACCATCGGTGCCGCCACGGCTTCGGCCGCACCGCTGCGGGGCCGCATCTGATACCAGGCGTGACCGCAACTTGCACATTGCACGTCGCGTCCCGTGTCCGGAATGGCGTCGTCCGGGACTTCGTACTTCGCCTCACAGTTCGGACAAACCAACCGCATCCTGTTCCCTCAAAGCCTGTTACCGGCGCTCTTTCCAATTTTGTAACTCTTAATTCCTGTCGTTCCAAGGCTTTGTCTCTCACTCTTGTGCAATCCTTTGCGCCTGTGCGATGGAAAGCGCAGTCAGGACGCTGACTGCCCCGGCCCGCCCATCGGCCACAACGCCCGGAGAACCGCCGTGATCAGCTTCGAGAACGTGGCCTACAGCTATGGCGGGGGCGAGCTGCTGTCGGATGTTTCGCTCAAGCTTGCGCCGGGGTCGTTCCACTTCCTGACCGGGCCGTCGGGTGCGGGGAAGTCCACCTTCCTCAAGCTGGCCTATGCCGAATTGCGCCCGACCACGGGCAAGGTCACCCTCTTTGACCGCGACGTGACCAGCCTGTCGCGCGACGATGTCGCCCGCGCCCGCCGCCGGATCGGGATCGTGCATCAGGACTGCAAGTTCCTGGACCACCTGTCGCTGGCCGCCAACATGGCGCTGCCGTTCACGGTGTCGGACCGCGAAAGTGCGCCGCAGGACATGGACGACCTGCTGGGCTGGGTCGGGTTGAAACACCTTGCCGACGCCATGCCGCCGCAGCTTTCGGGCGGCGAACGTCAGCGCGCCGCGCTGGCCCGTGCGGTGATCGTCGATCCCGACGTGATCCTGGCCGACGAACCGACCGGCAACGTGGATTGGGAGATGTCCTTGCGCATCCTCACCCTGCTGGTGGAACTGAACAAGATGGGCAAGACCATCCTTGTCGCGACCCATGACCTCAACCTGATCCGCCAGGCCAAGGCGCAGATCCAGGCCCGCGTGTTGCGCATCGCCAAGCACCGGGTCCAGCTTGCGGGGGCCGACCTGTGAGGTTTCCCAAGGCCAAACCCGCCAGTCCCGCCACCCGCGCCCTGCAGGTCGTACCGCCCTCCGGGCCGACCGCCTGGCTTTCCAGCTTCACCGCTGCCGCGATGACCTTTCTGTGCGTCTTCGCGCTGGCCCTGTCGCTGGCCTCTGGTCGTCTGGCGACCCGCTGGTCCGAAGCGCTGGCGCGCACCGCGACCATCCGCCTCTCGGCCCCGACCGAACAGGTGCAGCTGCAGACCGACGCGATCCTTGCCGTCCTGCAGACCACCCCCGGCATCGCCAGCTTTCGCGCGCTGGATGACAACGAGACCCGCGCCCTGCTGGAACCCTGGTTCGGCCCCGACCTGCCCATCGAGGCGCTGCCGATCCCCCGTCTGTTCGAGGTGGTCGAGGGCGTGCCTCCCTACGATTCCGAAGGTCTGCGCCAGCGCCTGACCGCCGAAGCGCCCGGCGCGGTCCTGGACGACCACACTCGCTGGCGCCGCCCCCTGGCCGAGGCTGCCGAACGGCTGCGCCTCCTGGGTGTCCTGTCCATCGCGCTGATCGGCGCCACGATGGCCGCGATGGTCAGCCTTGCCGCCCGGGCAGCACTTGCCACAAACGCCGAGGTGATCCGCGTCCTCCGCCTTGTGGGGGCCAAGGACAGCTACATCGCCCGCGCCTTCGTGCGCCGCTTCACCTTGCGCGCGCTGATCGGGTCGGGCATCGGCGCGGTTGCGGGCATGGCCGGGGTCGCGGTCCTGCCGGCCACGGATGCCGCCGGGGGCTTCCTCACCGGGCTGGGCTTTTCCGGCACCGGCTGGCTTTGGCCGCTGGCCCTGCCGCCCCTGGCCGCGCTCGTCGCCTTTGCCGCAACCCGCCGCGCCGCGTTCCAGAAGCTGAAAGAGCTGACATGACCCCGATCCGCTGGCTTCTCAGCCTGATCTTCGTCGTCCAGATGTATCTCGCCATGGCCGTGATCGCCGTGGCCTTCGCCCCTTGGGCGCTGTTCTCTGCCGCCGGGGCACGCGCCGCCTGCAAGACCTATTGCCGCTGGGTGATCTTCACCCTGCGCCTGCTGTGTGGCACCCGGTCCGAGGTGCGCGGCACCCCCCCGACCGACGAATGCATCATCGCAGCCAAGCATCAAAGCTTTCTCGACATCATCCTGATCTTCAACGCCGTGCCCGCAGGCAAGTTCATCATGAAACGCGAACTGATGTATGCCCCCTTCCTGGGCCAGTACGCGCTGCGCATCGGCTGCGTCCCGGTGAACCGCGGCAAGCGCGGCGCTGCCATCGCCCGGATGAAGGCCGATGTCGCCAAGGGCACGGCCGAGCCGGGCCAGCTGATCATCTACCCGCAAGGCACCCGCGTCGCGCCCGGGGCAAAGCGGCCCTACAAGGTCGGGACCGGGCTTTTGTACGAACAACTCGCGCAGCCCTGCGTGCCGGTTGCGACCAACGTCGGAGTTTTCTGGCCCAAGCGCGGCATCCTGCGCAAGCCAGGGTTGGCGGTGGTCGAATTCCTGCCCGTGATCGCGCCCGGCCTGGCCGTGCCCGACTTCATGGCCCGGCTGGAGACCGAGGTAGAGACCCACTCCAACCGCCTGATGCGCGACGCCGGGTTCGACGCCTGATGGGCTCCCGGGCCGACACGATCGCGCATCTTCTGGAAACGCTGGACCCGCTGCCCTTGTCCGCGCGCAAGATGTTTGGCGAATACGCCCTGTATCTGGACGGCAAGGTCGTGGCGTTGGTCTGCGACGACCAGCTGTTCCTCAAGGCGACGCCCGGCGCACAGGCGGCCCTGCCGGACTGCCCGACCGCGCCGCCCTATCCCGGCGCGAAACCGCATCTTCTGGTCACCGACGCGCTGGATGATCCCGAAACGGTCATCGCGGCCCTGAAAGCCATCGCCACCGACTTGCCCGCGCCAAAGCCCAGGACCTCAAAGTCTTGACCTGACGGGGGCCTGCCCGCTGCAAGGATATCCCTGGGGGTGGCCGGGTGGTCCAGCCAGGTCCGCGCCGCGCCGACAGCACTGGCGCACGGGTAGGGTGGGCAATATTGCCCACCTTACGCCCGCGTCAGCTTAACGGGCAGTCGGCCACTTCCAGGTCCAGCGCCAGCGTGGACTGCGGCCCGTAGCCCAGACCCGAGACGTTGATGAACAACGCCCCGGCCTCGGCCCAGACCTCGGTCACCTTCATCGAGGTGCCCGCCGGATCAATCGCCACATTCTCGAACAAGGCGCAGTCGGTCTCGAACCGCAGGACATAGCCGTTGAACCTTGACTCGTAGAACCGGCCGATGCCCTTGGGATAGCTCAGTTCGATCCGGGTCGGACCGATCTCGACATTCACCGGGACCACGTCCAGCCCGGCGGTGAACCCTTCGCGGTCCAGCCCGAACTCTACCCCCTGGCCCACGGTCACCGTCCGCCCGCGCGCCGCCAGAAGCGGAGTTTCCCGCACGTCCCAGGTTTCCACCGTAAAGGTCACCAGCCGGCCTTCCAGCGTGCCTGCCGAAACCGGGCTGGCCAGGACGGCGGCAAGCGCGACCCAGCGCATCATGCGAATTTCAACGCCACGATCCCGGCCAGGATCAGCAGCACCCCCGTGACGCGCATGACATTCACCGGCTCGTGGAACAGGAACACCGCCGCAACCGCCGTGCCGATGGCCCCGATCCCGACCCAGACCGCATAGGCCGTGCCGACCGGCAAGCTCTTCATCGCCACCGACAGCAGGTAGAACGACCCCAGCGCCAGCACGATGGTCACCACCGTCGGCCACAGCCTGGTGAACCCTTCGGAATACTTCAGGCCCAGCGCCCAGCCGGTCTCCATCAGGCCCGCGATCGCGACGATGGCCCAGGGGTTCACGCGGCAAGCCCCTTTGCGCCCATGTCCAGGAACTTCTGCCGCCGGTCCTTGATCAGCGCATCCGGCTTCTTGCCCGCAAGGTCCTTCAGCATCGCCTCGATCGCCTTGCCGACCGCGTCAATCGCCTCTTTCGGAGCGCGCTGCGCCCCGCCCATCGGTTCCTTCACGATCCGGTCGATGATCCCCAGCTTTTGCAGGTCCTGCGCCGTCAGCCGCAACGCCTCGGCCGCTTCGCGCATCTTTTCCGCGTCCTTCCACAGGATCGACGCGCAGCCCTCGGGCGAGATCACCGAATAGACGCTGTGCTCCAGCATCGCGACCCGGTTCGCCGTGGCAAAGGCCACCGCGCCGCCCGACCCGCCTTCGCCGATCACGACGCTGATCAGCGGCACGCCAATCGCCAGGCACTTCTCGGTCGACCGGGCAATCGCCTCGGCCTGGCCCCGCTCCTCGGCCCCCTTGCCGGGATAGGCACCGGGCGTATCCACCAGCGTGATCACCGGCAGGCGGAACCGGTCCGCCAGGTCCATCAGCCGGATCGCCTTCCTGTACCCCTCGGGCCGCGCCATGCCGAAGTTGCGCTCGATCCGGGTCTTGGTGTCGTTGCCCTTTTCATGCCCGATCACCATGACCGGCTGGTCCTGAAACCGTGCAATCCCGCCCATCACCGCATGATCGTCGGCAAACGCCCGGTCCCCGGCCAGCGAGGTGAATTCGGTGAACAGCCCGTCGATATAGTCCCGGCAATGCGGGCGATCCGGGTGCCGCGCCACCTGGCACTTCTGCCAGGGAGTCAGTGCCTTATACAGATCGCGCAGCGCGGTTTCCGCCTTGCGGTCCAGCGCCTCGGCTTCCTTGGTCAGGTCCATCCCGCCGCCGGTCCGCGCCATCGCGCGCAGTTCCTCGGCCTTGCCTTCGATCTCGGACAGGGGCTTTTCAAACTCAAGGTAGTTCATAGGGTCATCCTTCCGGGCGTTGATCCTATATGCCCTTGGGCCGAACCTGATGCAACTCGGCAAGATTTGCATGTGCAGCAGGTGGCAGACAGGGCGGGCAGCAAGGACAGGACCATGGCAGGCGACTACGAAAAACGGCTTAGGCGTGTGCTGGATCACATCCACGACAACCCGACCGGCGATCTGTCCCTGGACGCGCTGGCCGATGTGGCGGCGCTGTCG
>JAKQLM010000454.1 GCA_029567145.1 Pseudomonadota bacterium | reverse complement strand
TCACCGCGTCGAAACCGGCGGCCTGCAAAGCGCGCAGATCGGCGCGGGCGGCGGCAAGGATGCCTTCGACCCCCCGGGCGGGATCATGCAGCGGCGTGCCGGGCGAGGCCCCAAGATGGACCATCGCGATGATGGGTTTGCGATCCCCGAAAACAGCCTGAAAACGCGACATCCGATCCCCCCTGATGCGCCACGCTAGCGCGAAAGAAATTCGGCGGAAAGCGCGAACATTCTAGCATGTCAGGGCCATGACCGGCCCGGGCCTTACACCCCGTAAAGTGCGCCAAGCACTATGCGCGTCGCGGCGGCGGCGTCCTGGTCCGCCTGTGCGCGGGCCAGGTCGGCGTTGGTCGCGAGGCCCCTTGCGATGGCGCGAAGCCGGTCAGAGACCGCAATGTTCGCCCGCGCTTCGCCCACCGGATCGGTGCCGCCATGGTCAGGGAAGGTGTCGAAGTAGATCACCCCGTCATAGCCCGCGCAGTCCAGGGCCATGAAAAGCTCGACCGTCTGCACGGGATGCACCGACCCGGCGATAAGGCCGTCGTCGCGCTTGCCGTAGCCGTCGTTCAGGTGGACGCCCAGAATGCGACTGGAGCGGGCGGCCAGCATTGCGGCGCGGGCGGGCATCTCTCCGGCGAAAAGCATGTGGCAGAAGTCCAGCGTGACGCCGGTGTTGGGTCGCGCGACCTCGGCCAGGGCCAGAAGCGTGGTGGTCATGTCCGGCATGACGACATGGGCGCGGGGTTCGTTCGGTTTGTATTCGATGGCGATGTCGATGGCGGGGTTGTGGTCGGCAACCTCGGCAATCGCGGCGATGCTGTCATCCCACATCCGGGCGTAATCGGCCTGAAAGCTGTAGTCGAACCCGTCCTGCCCCAGCCACAGCGTCATCAGGCGCCCGCCCATCGCGGACAGCGCGTCGATCCCGCGTTTCGTCAGGTCGATCGCGGCGCGGCGCGTGGCGGGGTCAGGGTTGCTGAATGCCCCAAGGCGAAAGCCGGGGTCGGTGTAATAGCGCATGGCAAGGCCGTTCAGCGCCATGCCGTGATCGGCCAACAGCGCCGAAAGCTGGGCTGGCGTGTGGTGGTCGAAGTGGTCGGGAAAGTTCAGGTCCGCAGCGTCCAACCCCCCGACCTGCGCGGCGGCGGCAATCATCTGCGCCACCGTATCGCCCTTTTGCTTGAACGCATTCAGGCGGGTGGCATAGCGGGGGCGATTGGTGAGGGTCATTGCGGCCCTTGCGGCGAGAAAAGATCAGGGTGCGCGCGTTCCAAGGGCTGCAGCAGGGTCAGCAACTGGCGCAGGTGGACCTGAACGGCAAGGCGGGCGGCGGCGGGATCGCGCGACTCGAACGCTGCAAGGATCGCGCGGTGTTCCTCCAGCGTCGCCTGCATGCGGCCTTTGACCGGAAGCAGCAGCTGCCGCGCCCGATGCACGCTTAGCCAGGCGGTCTGCGACACCTGCGGCAGGCGGGGAAAGCCGGTGAAGGACAGCATCATGTCATGCATGTGGCCATCCAGCTGCATGAAGCCCTGTTGGTCGCCATCGGCCACCAGCGCCTCTTGCAGGGTCAGGTTGCGGCGCAGGTCGCGCAACTGATCGTCGGTGATCCGGGTAGCCACCAGCTCGGCCGCGGCGGTTTCGATGGCTTCGCGGATGAAAGCGCCTTCGCGGATGTCGGTCATCGACAGCCGGGTGACGAAGGTCCCGGCCTGCGGCACCACATCGACCAGACCATCGGCGGCGAGCCGGGCCACGGCATCAGCCACCGGGCTGCGCGACACGCCCAGACGATCACAGATCTCGGGCTTGCGGATGATGTCGCCGGGGCGGAAGGCCAGCGTCAGGATCGCCTGCTGCAGGCTGTGATAGACCTTCTGTCCCAATGACCCCTGAAACCGATCCAGCGGCAAAAGCCGGGATGCGCCATTCTGGTCTTGTGATCCGGTCTGGGGCGCTTGTAGCATACTAACATGTTAGACGTGGCGGCCCGCCTGTCAAGAAAGGCTGAAGGGCGCGCGAGGATGGAGTGACACCGTGGCCGACGCTATTATCCGATTGCACGCGACAGACAACCTTGTCATCGCCCTGACCGATCTTGCCAAGGGGGCGACCCTTGACGGCCTGTCGGTTGCCCTGCCCGGTCCGGTGCCGCGCGGGCACAAGCTGGCGACCCGCGCGATTGCCAAGGGCGAGACGGTCCTGCGCTACGGCCAGTCCATCGGCCAGGCGACCGAGGATATCCCGGCGGGCGGCCATATCCATAGCCACAACCTTGGCATGGGGCCGCACAGCACGGACTATGCCATCGGCCAGCAGGCCACCCCCCTGCCGCCGCTGCCCGTGCGTGAGTTCATGGGCTATCACCGGTCGGACGGGCAGGTGGGGACGCGGAACTACGTCGGCATCCTGACCTCGGTCAACTGTTCGGGGTCGGTGGCGCGCTTCATCGCCGAAGCGGCCGAGAAGGACCCGGAGCTGTGCTCGATGCCGAATGTCGATGGGTTCGTGCCCATCGTCCACAACTCGGGCTGCGGGATGTCGGGGGTGAACGAAGGCTACGACACCCTGATGCGCACGCTGAAGGGATATGCGCGGAACGCCAACTTTGGCGGCATCCTGCTGGTGGGGTTGGGCTGCGAGGTGATGCAGGTTCCCGATCTGGTGGGACAGGGTCGCCTGCGGCCGGATGGCAACTTTCGCTACATGACGATTCAGGGCACCGGGGGCACGCGGGCGACCGTCGCAAAGGGGCTGGAGGTGTTGCGCGAGATGGCCTTGGTCGCATCGAAGGTCGCACGGCAGCCCGCCCCGGTGTCAAAGCTGATCATCGGGCTGCAATGCGGGGGGTCGGACGGATATTCGGGGATCACCGCGAACCCGGCGCTGGGGCATGCCAGCGACCTGCTGGTGCGCATGGGGGGAACGACGATCCTGTCGGAAACGCCCGAAATCTATGGGGCGGAACACTTGCTGACCCGCCGCGCCGTCAGCCCCGAGGTCGGCGAAAAGCTGATCGAACGCATCGGCTGGTGGGAGAATTATACCGCGATCAACGGCGGCGAGATGGACAACAACCCCAGCCCTGGCAACAAGCGCGGTGGCCTCACGACGATCCTGGAAAAATCGCTGGGCGCGGTGGCCAAGGGCGGCACCGCCCCCTTGAGCGGCGTCTACAAGTTCGCCGAGCCGATCGCTTCGCCGGGTTTTGTCTACATGGACAGCCCCGGCTATGACCCCTGTTCCGTGACCGGCCAGATCGCCAGCGGGGCGACGATGATCGTCTTCACCACCGGGCGCGGGTCGGTGTCCGGCTACAAGCCCAGCCCCTGCATCAAGCTGGCGACCAACACCGAGATGTATCAGCGGATGGCCGAGGACATGGACATCAACTGCGGCGACATCATCGACGGCGTGTCGATCGAGGCGAAGGGGGCGGAAATCCTGGACAAGATCATCGCCGTCGCCTCGGGCGAGCAGACCCTGTCCGAGGAGCTTGGCTTTGGCGGGGCCGAGTTCGTGCCCTGGCAGATCGGCGCAGTGATGTGACCGGACGGATAGAACGCCGACCTTGACGTCGATCTGCCGGACCAGTCTGCCCTGCAGTCCCGGGTCGGGGATGGTTTGGCCAGACGCCACTTCAATCTGATGGCTTGGGGGTGTGACACCTTTGCAGTCAGCGGTCTGCAACAGACACTCTAGCGCCGCCAGACCACCGCGTTCTCGTGCCGCAGGATCTGCTGCTGCATCGTTTCAATGGACTGCAACACGAAATCCGCAAAGGCCGCTGCTGCCGGGTTGGTCGGCGGGCCCATCACGCGAAGGATGCCCAGGTGGCGCTGCGGTTGCGGGATGTCCACAGGCAGCACGGCGATGCGGTTCTGCTTGCGCTCGGCGAACCAGACCGAAAAGGGCAGAACGGCCAGGGAATCGGTTTCCGACATGTAGTTGATGACGGACAGAAGCGAGCCCCCCGAATAGCGGATGTCCAGATCGACGGACCCAAGCGACGACCGGATGGCAAAGAGGTCGGCAAGAAGCGGCGAGCGGGGCAGCGGAGCAACCCAGGGAAATCGACCAAGATCGCCCGTGGTCAGCCGCTTGCTGTGCTGAAGCGGATGGCCCACCCGACAGCAGACCACGTTGCGGGCGGGCAGGATCGCGGTGAAGGCAAGGCCCTCGGGTTCGCCCGACGTTCCAAGCGGCACGATGCCAAGGTCCAGTTGGTCGGCACGCAGGCCAAGCCCGACCTCTGTCAGGTTGCCATAGCTTTGCTGGAAATCGACATGCGGGTTCTGGTTCTGGAAGGCGGCGATGATCCGGCTGATCATGGCGTCCATGAAGAACGGAACGCCGCCGACCCGCACCAGCCCCCGGGTGCCGCGCAAAAGGCTTTGCACCGCCTCGGTCGCGCGGCGGCTTTCGATCAGGATGCGGCGGCCATGCGCGGCAAGCTGCACGCCCAGCGGCGTTGCCTGCAGCGGCCTGGGGTCTCGGATGAACAGGGGTTTGCCGACGCGGGCTTCCAGCTGCGCAAGCGAGCGGGACAGCGCCGGCTGCGACAGCCCCAAGGCCGCCGCGCCCTTGCCGACGCTGCCTGCATCGACAACGGCGGACAGCTGGATCAGATGCGACTCGGACAGCTTCATAGCAGAATGGTATATTGATCTTCGAAGAAGTCATCAGCCGCATGACCTTTCGCCCCTAGCTTCGACCTTGCAGGGGGGAGGACCGGCATGGATGGACAGGGATCCGGGTCGAACGGGCAGGAGGGCAGCCCCGAGCAGCGTCTGCGCCTGACGGCGACTGCGCCCGGGCGTCTGGGCGATGCGGTCCGCCTTATCCTGAACCATGCCTATGACGTGGTGGCAACACTCAACCCCTCGACCGAGGAGCTGGACGCGCTGGTCCAGTTCCTGACCGATGTCGGCTATGCGACCGATGCCCGGCGGCAGGAATGGGTTCTGCTGGCCGATGTTTTCGGGCTGACCGATGCGGTCATGCCCCGCGCCAGTGACGGGCAGGGCACGCCCGCAACCCTTCCCGGGCCGTTCTACCGGCCAGATGCCCCGGCCCTGCCGCTTGGCGCGAACCTGTGCCGGGGCGGCGACGGAGTGCCCCTGGTCGTCAGCGGCAGCGTGACCGACCTGGGCGGCAAGCCGCTGGCGGGGGCCGAGGTCGAGGTCTGGCATGCGAATGCCGATGGCCGGTACGAAAACCAGGACCCCGACAACCAGCCAGAGCACAACCTGCGTGGCCGGTTCACGGCGGATGCGGACGGCAGGTTCCATTTCCGCAGCATCCGACCGGCGGGATATTCCCTGCCCGACGACGGCCCCGTGGGTCAGCTTGCGCGCCGGATCGGCCTGTCGCTTGACCGGCCTGCGCATATCCATTTTGCCGTCACCGCGCCGGGTTATCGGCGGCTGGTGACCTCGATCTTCGACGGCAGCGATCCGGCCATCGACCGCGATGCGCTGTTTGCCGTCAAGCCCGGCCTGATCGGCACGTTTCGTCCCGAAAGAGCCGGAGTCGCACTCTCGGTCGTCCTGGTTCTGGACCGTGACGACATTTCGCAACGCAATCTACAGGAAGGATGACGCTCATGGCCCTCGTCTCCGGCTATCACCACCTGACGATGAGCACGCATGGCGTGCAGGAAGACTATGATTTCTACACCAGGGCGCTGGGCCTGTATTCGGTCTAGCGCACGGTGCTGTTCGACGGCGTCCTGCCGGTCTATCACCTGTACTATGGCTCCAGGCACGCCGATGCCTCGACGATCATCACGACGTTTCCGTTCAAGAAACCGGGGATCTTCGGGCGGCGGGGGACGAATCAGACCCGCACGATCATGCAGGCGATCCCAGTGGGGGCCGCCGACTTCTGGGTCGACCGGCTGAACGCTCATGGCATCCCGGCGGTGAAGGGCGAACGCTTTGGCCTGACCCGCGTGATGTTCGCCCACCCCTGCAGCATCCCGCATGAGCTGGTGGAAAACCCCGACGATCCCCGCAAACCCATTGTGAACGAAGCGCAGGGCACCACCGCCCAGACCGCGATCAAGGGCATCTACGGCGACGCGGTCGCCGTGATGGATGCAGGCACGATGGAGGAATTCCTCGACATCGGCATGCAGTTCCGCCGCGAAGGCACCGACGCCAACGGCAGCATGTGGATCGTCCCGCAGAATGACGGGCTGCGGTCCGTCATCGAGCTGATCACCGACCGCGACAGCCCGCAG
>JAKQLM010000279.1 GCA_029567145.1 Pseudomonadota bacterium | reverse complement strand
GCGGTTGGAATAGGCCACCACCTCGTCCAGCTCCGAGCTGATCACGAACAGCGCCAGGCCTTCCTCGCGCAAGCGGTTGATCGTGCGCACGATTTCGGCATGGGCGCCTACGTCGATGCCGCGCGTCGGTTCGTCCAGGATCAGGAACGTGGGATCAATCGCCAGCCAGCGCGCCAGGATCACCTTTTGCTGGTTGCCGCCTGACAAAAGCTTGACCGGCATGTCATGGTCCGCAGCACGGATGTCCAGCGCCTCGGCATAGCGGCCAGCAAGGTCGATTTGGTCATCGCGGTTCAGCGCGCGGAACCAGCCCAGCTTGGCCTGCAGCGCGATGATGATGTTTTCGCGCACCGACAGCTCGCCGAAGATGCCGTCCAGCTTGCGATCCTCGGGGCAAAAGCCGAAGCCTGCCGCCACCGCCTGCGCCGGGTTGCGGATCGCCACCGTCTTGCCATCGACCTGGAAACTGCCGCCTTCGGACGCATCGACCCCGAACATCAGCCGCGCGACCTCGGTCCGGCCCGACCCAAGCAGCCCCGCGACGCCGACAACCTCGCCCTCATGCACCGCAAGGTCGAAGGGGGCCATGCCCTTGCGGCCAAGATTGCGGAATTGCACCCGCACCGCGCCCCGCGTGCCCCCGGCCAGGACCGACGGGTGATGTTCAAAGGCCACGTCCTTGCCCAGCATCATCCGCACCACATCCGTCGTGTTCAGCGCGGACAGGGGCTGGGTCGCCACTTTCTTGCCGTTGCGCAGAATCGTGACGCGGTCGGCCAGGTCAAACACCTGATCCAGGAAATGTGTGATGAAGATGATCGCCAGGCCCTTGGCCTTCAGGCCGCGCACCACGTCGAACAGGCGCTGCACCTCGTTGCGGTCAAGGCTGGCGGTGGGTTCGTCCAGCACCAGCACCTTGCCCGACAATTCGACCGCACGGGCGATGGCGACGATCTGCTGCACCGCCACCGAATAGTCCGACAGGTCGGCGCGCACGTCGATCTCCAGCCCGTAGCGCGCCAAGAGCTCGCTGGCCCGCCGCTCGATCTCGCGCCGGTTCACCAGACCAAAGCGAGTGGGCTGACGGCCCAGGAACAGGTTCTCGGCGACCGACCGGTTCGGCAGCAGGTTCACCTCCTGATAGACCGTCCCGATCCCGTAGCCTTGCCCGTGCAAGGGATCGCGCAGGGTGATCGGCTGACCTTCCAGCAACAGCTCGCCCCCGTCCGGCTGGTAGGCCCCGGTCAGGATCTTGATCAGTGTGGATTTGCCCGCGCCGTTCTCGCCCAAAAGCGCATGGACCTCGCCCGGCAGGGCGGTAAAGTCCACCGCGTCCAGTGCCCGGTGCTGGCCAAAGACCTTGACGATCCCCCGCGCCTCAAGCACGGCCTGTTGCTCTGTCATTCCCGCCTCCCCGCACGTCCGGCAACTGTCCGCTTATCCTGCGGATAAAGCAATTCCGCCGGGCAAGGCTTTGCGCCCTGCCCGGCGGCACCTCGGCGAGGAAACCTAGTAGCCGAGGCCTTTGCGCCGGTCGTATTCGCCCTGCGGATCATCCGCCTGGGTGTAAAGCTTGGACTCGGTGATGATGAACTTCTCGGGCGCGGTGCCGCCGTTCAGATAGGCGTCCAGCGCCGCGAAGGCCGGGCCTGCCATGTTCGGGGTCAGCTCGACCGTGGCGTTCGCCTCACCGGCGACCATCGCGGCGAAGATGTCGGGAACCGCGTCGATCGACACGACCAGGATATCCGTGCCCGGCTTCAGGCCCGCATCCTTGATCGCCTGGATCGCGCCCACCGCCATGTCGTCGTTGTGGGCATAGACGGCGCAGATGTTCTTGCCGCCGTCTTCCGCCTTAAGGAAGCCTTCCATCACTTCCTTGCCCTTGGACCGGGTGAAATCGCCGGTCTGGCTGCGCAGGATGGTGACGTTGGCCGCGCCCGCAATGCCTTCTTCAAAGCCCTGCTTGCGGTTGATCGCAGGCGACGAGCCGACCGTGCCCTGCAGTTCCACCACGTTGCACGCCTTGTCGCCGACCGTGCTGACCAGCCATTCGCCCGCGACGCGGCCTTCCTTGACCTGGTCCGACGCGACCGAGGTCAGGTACAGATCCTCCGGCCCCTCGATCCCGCGATCCAGCAGGACGACCGGGATGTTGGCTTCCTTGGCTTCGGTCAGAACCTCTTCCCAGCCGGTGGCCACGACGGGGGCGACCAGGATCGCGTCAACGCCCTGGGCGATGAAGCCCCGGATCGCCTTGATCTGGTTTTCCTGCTTTTGCTGGGCGTCCGCGAACTTGAGATCGATCCCCAATTCCGCCGCGACCTGCTTCGTCACGCTGGTTTCAGCCGCGCGCCAGCCGGATTCGGACCCGATCTGCGAAAAGCCGATGACCTTGCCCTGCAACCCTTCGGCATAGGCTGCCGACAGCAACAGACCGCTCAGTCCCGCGCCAAGCGCGAGAGTCTTGATAAGCTTCATTTTTTCCTCCCGATGGAAGCCCTCGCCACCCTCCTCAGCGTGGCTGCGACGAGGTTAGCAAAAGTATTACTATATGCAAGACAACTGTTCACAAGCCCGTGCGCCCGACCGCGCAGCCGCAGCAGGACCGGGGGGCCGCGCGGGGTTTCCCTCGCGTTGTCAGCGCCTTTCCCCGCGCCGCAGCGCAGCAGGTCAGACGGCATCCGGCGTGAAATCAAAGTGCATCAGGTGCCGGTAGGCCTGTCCGGGGTCCAGCCGGGGGCTGGGAAACTCCGGGTGGTTCGGCGAATCGGGAAAGCGCTGCGTCTCGACCGCGAACCCGGCAAAGCGCGGATACCGCGCGCCGGCCTTGCCCGGACCGCCGTCGAAATGCGCTCCGGTGTAAAGCTGCACGCCCGGCTCTGTCGTCGCCAGCCGCATCCGCCGCCCCGAGGCCGGGTCCACTGCCACCAGGCAAGGCCGCAGACCGTCTGGCCCGACCGCCGACGACAGGCAGAAATTGTGGTCAAAGCCGCCAAACCCCGGCAAGACCGCCCCGATCGCCCGCGCCGCCCGGAAATCAAAGGCCGAGCCCGCGACCGGCCGCAGCGTTCCGGTCGGGATCAACTGGTCGTCCACCGGCAGAAAATGCTCGGCCTCGATCTGCAGCACCTGGTCCAGCACATCGCCCGAGGCATGGCCCGCCAGGTTGAAATAGGCGTGGTTCACCAGGTTGACGATGGTCGGCGCATCGCTCACCGCCTCCATCCGGATCCAGAGCCCGCCATCAATCCGGTAGGTCACCCGCGCCGCAAGCGCCCCGGGATAGCCCATCTCGCCCGCAGCGGACAGGCAGGCAAAGGTCACGTGCCGGTCGGACTGGCTTTCGATGTCCCAGACTTTCAGGTCGAACCCGGACGCCCCGCCGTGCAGGTGGTTCGCGGCTTCGTTGCGATCCAGCTGCACCTCGCGCCCGTCCAGCGTGAAGCGGCCCCCGGCGATCCGGTTGGCATAGCGCCCGCAGGTCGCGCCCAGATAGCGGCCATGCCTTTGCCAGTCGTCCAGACTGTCATGGCCCAGCACGATATCGGCCATCCGGCCCTGCGCATCCGGCACCCAAAGCTCGGCCAGCCGCGCGCCAAAGGTCATCAGCCGCAGGCGCAGACCCTCGGCCTCCAACGTGACCGAACGGACGTTCACATTCCCGATCCGCCCGATATCGCCGATCCCTGCCATGCCTGCCTCCTGTGCGTGAGGCGCCACTATGACGACGGCGCTGGCAGGGATCAACCGCCCGAAGGGCGCTTAGTCGGGGTTGGTGCCGCCGCCGGGGGTGAACGGGTCCGTGCCGTCGCGCCGGTCATTGCCGATGCTGCCGCCGGTGACGATCAGAAAGCCCAGACCGACCAGACTGACGACATAGCCCGTCACCACCAGCACGTCCGCCGCCGTCGAATCTGCCGCCGCATCGGCACAGGCCTGCAGCGCCGCGACCGCCTGCGTCGCCGGGCCGATCCCGGTCGCGACGATGCCCAGGCCGACCGAATAGCCGATCATCGCGATGCCGCCCGCAATCGGGACCCCCGACAGGATTGCCGCCGCGATGCCCAGCACGGTCGCCGCCATCAGCGCCGCCGTCAGGAAATCGATCGCCGCCCGAGCCGTCGCCAGTTCCGCCGAACAGGCCGCCGCCGCCGCACAGGCCGGGTCCGCCAGAAGCGAGCTTGCCAGCCACAGCGACGACGCCCCGCTGAACGCCGATACCAGCGCCAGACCAAAGGGGACGACGGCGGTGGGCGCGGCAAAGAACGATGAATTCGCCGCAATGGCCACAATCGTCAGTGCAATCGCGGCCACGATGAACACCTGGGCCGCCGCGATTGCGCCCAGGATCATGCCAAAGTCACACATGGAAATCTCCGATCAGAAAAAAGCACGGGCCAAAAAACGCCCGTCGGCATGGGGCCACCGATCCCCGCGCCTGCACAGTCCGGAATTCCGCATCCGCCGAGGCGCGGCGTTTCGCCACCTTGGCCGCGCCCCGCAGGACAAGGCCTATGGTAGCGCGCTTCGGGGCTTGGGTCCGCAGCCGCGGCGGACCGAATTCCCGGTGGCGGCGGTCGCGCCGTCGATGATTGGCGAGGGGCCATCGACGAGTCCGCTCCCCTGACGGAAATGAGGCCCGCACGCCTGGCGCCGCCCTGGCCGATCCCCGACTTGAGGCTATAGCGGGACGGCTCTTGCAGGAAACATCGCGTCAGACCCCACCAAATCTCGGCGGAGTTTTCGAAAACTCCGCATCGGAGCCTTCAAAGGCTCCGGTCCGATTTCTTCGAAGAAATCGGCTTTTCCATGATGGTTCCGTGAACCCTTATCCCGCTCCCGGCCCGCAGGCCAAGGCGCAAAGGCCATGGCTGGGGATGGTTGCCCCATGCCTTGACAAACCCGGACCAGCCATGGCCAAGCCCTTGACGACAAGGTGTTCGCAATCCCTGTCCGGCGGGAACCGTCAGAACTCGAACGCCTCCACCACGACCCGCCGCCCCAGCGTCAGCGCGTCCGCGACATGGACCATCGGGGCCAGATCGACCTCGCTTTCCCCCGCCCGGACCAGCGCCGCCATCCGGGCATACAGGGCCGGATATTCGCCCATGATCGTGTTCGCCCCGCCCGCAGGCCTGCCGTCGATCTCCAGCACGTTGCCGCCCATCCGCAGGTCCAGCCGACCCTCGGGAGTCTCGACCGCGATGTCCCAGGTCTGCGGGCCCTCTTGCCGCCAGTCGAAATCCGCCGTGACCCCGCCCGAGAACACCAGCCTCGCCGCAATCGGAGTCTGGCGGTTCGCCGGAAACTCCAGCTCGGCCGACTGCAGATGCACCGGGGCGGGCAGGATTTCCGTCAGGATCGACAGCGCGTTGATGCCGGGATCAAAGACCCCCATCCCGCCGGGTTCGAACACCCAGTCCTGCCCCGGATGCCACTTCCGCACATCCTCGCGCCAGGTGATGTGGGCGCGCGAGACCACCTTGCCGTGAAGCCAGGCCTTGGCCGCCGCCACCGCATGCGCCATCCGGCTGTGCCAGGTCGCATAAAGGGTCAGCCCCCGGTCCGCCGCCAGCGCCTGCAGCGCGTGGATTTCCGCCAGCGTCGCGCCGGGGGGCTTTTCCAGCATCACATGCCTCCCGGCCTTCAACGCGGCCTCGGCGTAGGCAAAGCGCGGGACCGGGGGCAGGGCCAGCGAAACCACCCCCACATCGGGCCGCGCCGCCAGCATTTCGTCGATCCCGGCAAAGGCCTGCACCTCGTCCACATGCCCCTTGCGGCTGACCGTGCAGGCCAGGTCCCAGTCGGGGCTGGCATCAATGGCCGGAACATGCTGATCGACCGCAATCTTGCCGATCCCGACCAGCGCGACTTTCATCTTGTGCGCCATCAGTGGCTCTCCCGCGCCACCGCGTTGCCCCGGCAGCCGACCAGAAAGTCCATGTCGGCCCCTTTGTCCGCCCCCTCGACGTGGTCGTGGTACAGCTTCGCATAGCCCCCGGTCGGAGGCGCGACCGCCGGGGTCCACGCTGCCAGCCGGGCGGCCAGCTCGGCCTCGGGAATATCCAGGTGCAGCCGCCGGTTCGCCACGTCGAGTTCAATGAAGTCGCCCGACCGCACCACCGCCAAAGGCCCACCGCGCGCCGCCTCGGGACTGGTGTGCAGGACCACCGTCCCGTAAGCCGTCCCCGACATCCGCGCATCACTGATGCGGACCATGTCGGTGATCCCCTTGCGCAGCACCTTGGGCGGCAGGCCCATGTTCCCGACCTCGGCCATCCCCGGGTATCCGCGCGGGCCGCAGTTCTTCAGGACCATCACGCAGGTCTCGTCGATGTCCAGGCTCTCGTCCTCGATCCGGGCCTTGTAGTCGTCGATATCCTCGAACACGACCGCGCGGCCCCTGTGCTGCATCAGGGCAGGGGTGGCGGCCGAAGGTTTCAGGACCGCCCCATCAGGTGCCAGGTTGCCCTTGACCACCACGATCCCGCCGGACTGGGTCAGCGCCTTGTCGGCGGGCAGGATCACGTCGTCGTTGTGGCTGCGGACGTCCTTGACCTCGTCCCAGACCCCGCCGCCCGACACGGTCAGCGCGTCCTTGTTCAGAAGGCCCGCTTCGCCCAGCCGCTTGATCACCGCAGGCAGGCCACCGGCGTAGAAGAACTCCTCCATCAGGTATTTGCCCGACGGCATCAGGTTGACGATGGTCGGCACGTTGCGGCCCCATTCGTCCCAGTCGTTCAGCGTCAGGTCGATCCCGCAGCGCCCCGCGATGGCCAGAAGGTGAATCACCGCGTTGGTGCTGCCGCCGATCGCCGCATTCGCGCGGATTGCGTTCTGGAAGGCGTCACGCGTCAGGATGTCCGACGGCTTCAGATCATCCTTCACCATCTGCACGATGCGCCGCCCGGTCAGATGCGCCATGACGCGGCGACGGCTGTCCACCGCCGGGATCGCGGCGTTGCCGGACAGTGTCATCCCCAGCGCCTCGACCATCGATGCCATCGTGCTGGCCGTGCCCATCGTGTTGCACGACCCAGGAGAGCGGGACATCGACGCCTCGGCCTCGACGAACTCCTCCGCCGTCATTTCGCCTGCCTTCACCGCCTCGCTGAATTTCCACAGGTGAGTCCCCGACCCGACCCGCTCGCCCTTGAAATAGCCGTTCAGCATCGGCCCGCCGCTGACCATGATCGTCGGCAGGTCCACCGATGCCGCGCCCATCAGAAGGCTGGGCGTGGTCTTGTCGCAACCGACCAGACAGACGACGCCGTCCATCTGCTGCCCGCGGATCGTCTCTTCTACCGCCATCGCCGCAAGGTTGCGGAACATCATCGCGGTGGGGCGAAAGCCGGATTCCGACACGCTGAACACCGGCACGATGACCGGGAACCCGCCCGCCTCATAGACGCCGTGCTTCACCCGTTCCGCAAGGTCATTCAGATGGGCGTTGCAGGGGTTCAACTCGCTGAACGTGTTCAAGATACCGATCACCGGGCGCCCGTCGAACAGGTCGGCCGGCAGGCCCTGGTTCTTCATCCAGGACCGGTGATAGATCGCGTCTTTCGACGTGCCGGCGAACCATTCCTGACTGCGGAGCTTGCGGGGCCACTTGGCGGGTTTGAAGGTCATGTCACAGCGCTTTCACATGGGCAGGGAAGGTTTCTTTCGGCGCAAAGGCCAAGGGGTTCTTCAGCGGCAGGCCAAAGGGCGGGGCCTCGATCTCGAACACGTCGCCCGCTTCGGTCTTGATCCCGTCCGCGACCGACAGGGTGGCCGTGCCGAACATGTGGACATGCAGATCGCCCGGCTGGCAGAAGATACCATACTTGAAATGGTGATGCTCCAGGTTGGCATAACTGTGCGACATGTTCGCTTCTCCGCTCAGGAACGGCTTTTCCCACAGGACGCGGCCGCCCCGGTGGATGCGGCTGGTCCCGCGCAGGTCGGCGGGCAATGCGCCCACCAGGATTTCCGGGCCAAACGACGCCGGACGCAGCTTGGAATGCGCCAGCCACAGGTAGTTCACCTTCTCGATCACATGGTCCGAGAATTCGTTCGCCAAAGCCCAGCCGATGCGGAAGGGCTGGCCATCCGGGCCGATGATGTAGATGCCCGCGACCTCGGGCTCTTCGCCGCCATCCTTGGCGCATCCCGGCGCGATCAGGGGCTGGCCGGGGGCGACGGCGGCATGGCCGTTGCCCTTGTAGAACCATTCCGGCTGCACGCCGATCTGGCCGGTGCCCGGTCGCCCGCCCTCCAACCCCATCTTGAACATCCGCATGCTGTCGGTCAGCACTTCGGCCCCGTCCAGTTTCGCATGCATCGCGTCGCGGGCCGAGGCGCTGCCCAGATGCGTCAGGCCGGTTCCGGTCAGGTGCATGTGCGCAGGGTCGGGGTGGGTGACGGGCAACGTGACGCGGCCTTCGTCCAGAAGGCGGGCCAGGTCCACCGCCTCGCCCAGCCCCCGCGCGGCGATCACGGCGGCGAGCGATTGCCCGCTGGCGATCGCCTCTCCGGCCAGCGCGTAGACCGACGCCGCGCCCTTTACGATGGCGGCCTCGGACCCTTCGCGGGCGACGACGGCCAGGCTGCCGTCCGGGCGGATGATTTGCGAAATCAGCATCTTGGCCTCATTTGTTCTTGTTGTAGACGTCGAAGATGACGGCGGCCAGCAA
>JAKQLM010000416.1 GCA_029567145.1 Pseudomonadota bacterium | reverse complement strand
GTAAAGCGTGGTCTTCGCTTCCGGGGTTTCGCCCTTCAGGAAGGCAACGGCGATGTTCGCCGCCGCCGCCGCCACGATTTCCGACGGCTTGGAGATCGTGTTGTACTGGTCGCCCGAGATGATCAGCTGCAAGGCCGCGATGGTCGCGTCGTTGCCGGTGACCGGGGGAACCGGGTCCACGCCCGCCGCCTTGAAGGCCGCAACCGCGCCGCCGCCGGTGCCGTCATTCGCGGCAACCACGCCGACGATTTCCGCACCAAAGCGGGTGATCTGGCCCGCCGCCCACTGCTGCGCTTCCGGAGGGGCCCAGTCCGGCGTGTCGAACTCGGCCAGCGTGACATAGCCCGACGCATCCAGCGCGGAATCGATGCCGTCCCGGATCAGCCCGGCGGCCGCATCGGTGGGCGAGCCGTTGATCTGCAGGACCCCCGCGCCTTCGGGCACGCCGCTGGCTTTCAGGTGGTCAACCAGCGACTGCGCGATGGCCTGGCCGATGCCCTGGTTGTCGAAGGACACGTAATAGTCGGCGGGCGCGTCCGGGATCGGGCGGTCATAGGCGATGACCTTGACGCCCTGCGATTGCGCCAGCGTCACCAAAGCGGCGGCAGCCGCGCTGTCCACCGGGTCCAGCACGATCACCTTGGCGCCCTGCGCCAGGACCGAGTTGAACTGCTGCTGCTGCAGCGCCACGTCGGCATTGGCGTTCTGGTAGATCACGGTGCAATCGGCGCACAGCTTTGCCATCTCGGCCTGGAAGCCGGGATAGTCATGCTCTTCATAGCGGGTGCTGGCCTGGTCGGGCATCAGGAACGCCACGGTCGCCGCCTCTTGCGCAATGCCTGCGCCCGAGGTCATCGCAATGGCGGTGCCCGCCAGCAGCATCAGTTTGGTCTTGGTCATGGTCTCTCTCCCTTGGTGGTTCGCAATTCTGTCCCGGCTGCGCATGATTTGCCCGGGCTTTGGGCAAAACCGGCCACGCTGCGCACCGGAGGGTCGGGCGCGGCCGGTCATTCGGCAGGGTCTTCGGATCAGGCGGCCAGCGCGCGGTTGTCTTCGTGCAGCGCGCGGAACCGGCTGGGCGGCATTCCCTTTCGTCGCAGGAACTGGCGGTTGAAATTCGACAGGTTGTTGAAGCCGACCGCATAGCAGATGTCGGTCACCGACAGCCCGGCGTCGTTCATCAGCATCTGGCAGGCCAGGTTGATCCGCAGCCGGTTGACGTATTCGACGACGCCCATCCCGGTGTGCTTGCGAAAACTGCGCGAAAAGGCGGACGCGGTCATCCCTGCCGTCGCGGCAAGATCGGCCTCGCCGAAATCTTCGGTCAGGTTGGTATTGATATAGGCCAGCGCCTTGTTGACGCCCGCCGTCATGAAGCCAGAGGGGTCGGGCAGATAGGTGTCCGACGCCAGTGCCCGCGCGCCCGCATCGGCCGCCAGATGCGCCAGAAGGTCCAGGAACAGACTGGCCCGGCGCGGACCCTTGGCCTGCACCAACTCGGCCAGGATCGGGGCGCAGACCTCGGAACAGGCGTCCGAAAACAGCGCCCCGCGACGGCTCAGGTTGAACAGCGCCGCAAAGCCGCCAGTGTCGGGAAACAGCTCGGCAATGCGCAACAACAGGTCTTCGGGGAACTGCAACACCCGGCTGCGCAGGGGCACGGTCGCGCCATCGGCCACGTCGGACACCCAGTTGTGCGGCAGGTTCGGCCCGGTCAGCACCAGATTGCCGGGGCCAAACTCGCCGATGAAATCGCCGATGTAATACCGGCCCTGCGTCGCGACGACCAGGTGCACCTCCAGCTCGGGGTGGAAATGCCAGCGGACGGTGTGAAAGGGATAGCCGTGTTCCCAGGCCGTGAAGGACTGACCCTGTCCGATCTGGACGACTTCAAGATCTGGTGTCATGCGGTCCTCCTCCCCCCTTCGGCCACGTCTTTCGCGTGACGCAGCGGAAACCTTGCGGCCCCCCTGCCTGATCACTGTGCCGGAAAGAATCGGGGGCGGCTACTACTGCAGCGCCTGTCGAGTGATACAATTTTGACTTTCTGCGCTGCAGTATTGTCAAATTACTTGCGTCAGCCAAGCTTAGCCGCGGGGCCTGCCCAAGGCTTGCAGATGCCGGTGGTCCGCTGCCGCGCTGGCCCGGGCGGCGCGGACAGCTTCGTCCGGAGGAACCGCGACAAAACGCAACGGCTGGCGCGGGCGCAATTGCACCAGCGCATCAAGGTCGCAGTCCAGCACCGTGGCGATCTTGGGATAGCCCCCGGTGGTCTGGTGGTCGGCCAGAAGGATCGCCGCCACCCCGTCGCCCGCCACCTGCACCGACCCGCGCGCCACGGGTTCGGACGGCATGTCCAGCGGCCCGGCAGGCGCGATCGACGGACCCGCCAGCCGCACTCCCATCCGGTCCCAGGCATCGGTCATCGCCCAGGGTCCGGCCAGAAACCGCGCCTGCGTGTCCGGGCAGAAAAAGCGGTCCTGCGG
>JAKQLM010000277.1 GCA_029567145.1 Pseudomonadota bacterium | reverse complement strand
ACAACGAACATTTCGTTTTCGTAGATCTGGCCGTCCCAGACGATCTGGAAGGGCTTGCCCTCGTTTTGGGCGGCGGCGAAGATCCGACCGTTGTAGGCGGTGGTCATCACCACTTCGCCATCGGCCAGAAGCTGCGGCGCCTGGCTGCCGGCTTCCCACCAGACGACGTCGTTCTTGATCGTGTCCAGCTTGGCGAAGGCGCGCTCGACGCCCTCGGGGGTCGAGAGCACGTCATAGACCTCGGACGCGGGGACACCGTCGCCCATCAGCGCGAATTCCAGCACCGCCTTCGCGCCCTTCTTCAGGCCGCGCTTGCCGGGGAATTTCTCAAGGTCGAAGAAATCGGCGACCGTGGTCGGGCCTTCCGGGAACTTGGTGGTGTCATAGGCAAAGACGTTCGACCAGACGTCGGTCGAGACGCCGCATTCGGTGATGGCGCCGGGGATGAAATCCTCGGTCGCGGGTGTGCCGTCAGAGCCGGCCGGCAGGGTGCTGGCGTCGATCGGCTCAAGGATGCCTTCGTCGCAAAGGCGAATCGCGTCGGCATATTCGATGTTGGCCACGTCGACGGTGACGTTGCCCGATTCCACCATGGCCTTCACCGGCGTCGCCGGGTTGTCGCTGTCCACCATGATGGTGTTGATGCCGGTCGCGGCCATGAACGGCTTGACGAAGGCTTCGGTCTGGGCTTCGCCATATGCGCCGCCCCAGGACATGACCGTGATGTCGGCATTGGCGGCAAAGCCGAAGCTGACCAATGCGGTCGTCAGGATGAGGGTTTTCTTCATGTAGTGCTCCCTGTTTTCAGATCTGGTTATTGGTTGGCCGGTTGTCCCGGTCGCGTATCAAGGGTCCAGCGCGCGGGCGTCCTGGGGATGCCAGCCCACCTTGATCTTCTGGCCGGGCTCCAGCTTGGTCTGCCCCAGCGTGTTGCGCATCTTCATCACGAAGTCGTCCGACCCCGCGACCTTCAGGACCGCGCGCAGGATGTCGCCCATGTAGATCATCTCGACCACTTCGGCGTCGATGGTATGGGCCCCCGGCGGCATCATCTCGGGCTTGAACTCCACCCGTTCGGGGCGGATCGAGACCAGCGTCTTGCCGCCCTTTTCCTTGGCATTGACTGCCGTCGCGTCGATCAATTCGCCGGTCGTCAGGCGCACAAGGGCCTTGTCGCCGGTCAATTCCTCGATGGTGCCAAGAAGCTTGTTGTTCTCGCCGATGAACTGGGCGACGAAGCTGTTTTCCGGGCGTTCGTACAGGTCGGCGGGGGGCGCAAGCTGCTGGATGCGGCCGTCATTGAACACGGCGACGCGGTCCGACATGGTCAGCGCCTCGCCCTGGTCATGGGTGACGTAGACCACGGTGATGCCCAGCGATTCGTGCAGGTGCTTGATCTCGAACTGCATGTGTTCACGCAACTGCTTGTCCAGCGCGCCCAGGGGTTCGTCCATCAGGACAAGCTTGGGATCGAACACCAGCGCCCGCGCCAGGGCGATCCGCTGCTGCTGGCCGCCCGAAAGCTGCGCCGGGCGACGGTTGGCAAAGGCCCCCATCTGCACCATGCCAAGCGCGCGCTTGATCTTCGCCTCGCGTTCGTCCTTGCCCATGCCGCGGACTTCCAGCGGAAAGGACAGGTTTTCGCCCACCGTCATATGCGGAAACAGCGCGTAATTCTGGAACACCATCCCGATGCCGCGCTTGTGCGGCGGGACCTGGTTGATGTTCACGCCGTCCAGCCGGATTTCGCCATGCGTCGCGGTCTCGAACCCGGCCAGCATCATCAGGCAGGTGGTCTTGCCCGACCCGGACGGCCCGAGCATGGTCAGAAACTCGCCCTTGCCGATCGACAGGTTCAAATCCTTTACGACCAGGCTGACGCCGTCGTAGCTTTTCTGGACATGATCGAATGCGACGAAAGCGTCGGTGCGGGGCTCTGACGTCACCCGTTTCTCCCTGATGTCGGGCGCTTGGCGCCTTCTGTTGTAAAACGACTAAAGCGAATGACCCGCGTCAATGCAACGCAGAATTCGCCCCTTCCGCCGCCGATCCGCAATTGCGGGAAAAACGGGCAGAAACGCCGCCACTCCCCAGACGTTTGACCGGAAATCCGGCGACTATCGGTCGATATGCGACAGGATACGCAGCGGATGCGAAATCTGCGGCGTCAAGCGGGGCAAAAACCGAAGGGCGCGAAGGTTTCCCCCCGCGCCCTTTGCGTGTCCCCAGACGACCTGGTGCGGATGAAAAGACTCGAACTTTCACTCCGGTTAAGGAACAGCGACCTCAACGCTGCGCGTCTACCAATTCCGCCACATCCGCACGTGGTCCGTCTTGGACGCCCGCTAGATAGCGGCAGTCGCGGGTGTTGAAAAGGGGGATTCGCATCCCCCTTGTCAGGTCGCTTTAGTAGCTGGAGAAGATCAGGAACGGCAGCCGCGCCGCCATGATCGCCGCCTGCGCCCCGGCGTTGACCAGGGCGGTGTCGGCCTTTGCCTCGGCCATCGCGGTGTCGGGTGCTGGCATCGGGGCGGGCGTGCCTGCCGCGATGTCGGCAACCTTGGGCGCGACAAAGACCGGGGCCGTCTCGGCCACAGACTCGGGGGCCACCGCCTCCGGCGCGGGGGCCACCGCCTCCGGCGCAGGGACCACGACCGCAACCTCGGCCGGAGCGTCCGGGATCACCGCAGGCGCGGGCGCGGCCTCGACGGCGGCTTCTTCCACGACCGGGGCGTCAAGCTCGTCCGCGATCTTTTCCGCCACCTCGCCAACCGGGTCTGCGGCAGGCGCGACCTCGAACACCGGCAGCGACGCTTCCTGCACCTCGACCTCTGGCGCAAGCTCGTCGGCGCGGCCGGTGATCGTGTAGGACGCTTTCTTGATCAGCGCGTCACGGCCCTGCAGCCCCGGAGCGACAACCATCTGGCCCTGCCCCATCGCATCCAGCGACATCTGGTACCAGTCCATCGCCAGGTCAGGGCGTTCGCTGGCCCCGAACCCCTGGCTCAGATGGTGGCCCAGATATTCGGCATAGGCCTTTTCGCCCATCGCCGCGAGCAGCAGCGCCGAGCCGATCGCGACCTCCATGTCGTCCTGCGCATAGCCCGCGCCCAGGCAGACCTTGGCGGTGCCCGACAGCTGGGCGGGCGACATGCCCGACGACAGGATGAAACCCTCGACCCCGGCCAGCACATCGCCTGCCGGTTTCAGCGACAGCGCGGCGACATGGGATTTCAGCACCGGGCCAAAGGCCGCGCACTGTTCCGCGATCTGGTCCGGCGTAAAGCCCGCGATCTGCGCCGTCAGTTCGTCGCCCTTGGCCATCGCAAAGGTTCGCGCCAGGCAGAACTGCTCGCCCAGGGCGAAACTTGCGTCCTGCATCCCCTCGGCCGTGGTCAAGCCGCCGTTCTGCATCGTGGTGACGCCGATCTGGTCACAGGTCGATGCCAGCGACCCCTTGGCCCCCGCAGCACCCATGAAGGACGGCAGCGCAGGTTCTTCGGCGACGGCAACCTCGACTTCGGGTTCGGCCACTGGTTCGGGCAGCGGCTCGGGAACCACGGCGGCCTCTTCGACGACCGGTGCTTCGGGCACAAGCTTCGGCAGCGCGGCAGCCGCGGCGGCAGCGACCGACCCCGGGGCCGGCGCGACCGGGACAGCCGCCAGCACGCCACCGGGCGCGACACCGGCCATTTCGTCACGCTGCGCGATCAGGACCGCCTTCAGCCCGTAGACGCTGCCCGCCACCGCCTGCGCGATGACCGGGCCGCCCGCGACGGCGCGGTGATAGGACGTGACCAGGATCGTGCGCTCATGCTCGGACAGCTCGCCCGTCGCGGGATAGCCCAGGAACGCCTGGTATTCGCTGATCGCCGCCCGCGACTTCTTGCCCAGTGCGCCGTCCGCCGTTCCCACATTGTAGCCGAAATAGTTCAGCGCGGTCTGAACCTCCTTGTTCGCCTCGCGCTGTTCGGCCGACATCGACGGCTTGGTCGATTTCGCCTTGGTGGACTTGGTGGATTTCTTCTTGTTGTTCTCGTTGGTGATCGCGCTTCCAATGATGCCGCCGATGATCAGCCCGGCCACGACATCCTTGCCGTCAGCGTGCGCAGGGGCGGACAGCGGCGAAAGCGGGGACAAGGCGACCGAAGCCATCAGCGCAGCAGTTGCAATTTTCTTGATCTTCATCACATCACTCCGTGGACAAATTCTTTCTGGCGCCAGACTAGCACGGGTTTGACGTCACGGAAGGCAGGATTTCCGTCCCTTTGACGGCGATTGGAGCTAATTTTGGTCGAATGGCGTCATCTGCCGGGGTTGTCCCCCTACCCGGAAACACTCGCCGCGATGGAGGCGCATGTCGCCGCCATGACCGAAGGCCGCGCGGGCGAAGAGATCTGGCTGCTGGAGCATCCGCCCCTGTACACCGCTGGCACCTCGGCCAAGGCCGCCGACCTGGTGCAGCCCGACCGATTCCCGGTCTATCCGGTTGGGCGTGGCGGGCAGTACACCTATCACGGGCCGGGCCAGCGGGTGATCTACACGATGCTGGACGTCAAGGCGCGCGGCGGTGATGTGCGCTGTTTCGTGCGCGAACTGGAACGCTGGGTGATCGATACCCTGGCCGCCTTCAACGTGCGCGGCGAAATCCGCGACGGGCGGGTGGGCGTCTGGGTGCAACGGCCCGACCGCCCCGGCCCCGACGGCACCCCGTCCGAAGACAAGATCGCCGCCATCGGCATCAAGCTGCGCCGCTGGGTCAGCTTTCACGGCATCTCGATCAACGTCGAACCGGACCTGAGCCACTTTGACGGCATCGTGCCCTGCGGCATCCGCGACCATGGCGTGACCAGCCTTGTGGACCTTGGCCTGCCGGTGACCATGGCCGACCTTGATGCTGCGCTGATCGCCAGCTTTTCGCAGCGGTTCCAGGGCACCTGCGCGGACCCGGTTGCCAGATAGCGTCACGTTGCTATTGCATATCATCCCCCCCCTCGCCCATGTTCCCGGCATGGAGGCACCCACCGGTGCGCTCTTCCACACACGAGGACATCATGACGAAGTTCATCCTTCTTGCAGCCACCGCCGCCGCGCTTGCGGCTCCCGCCTTTGCGGGTGACCCGGCCGCCGGCGAGAACGGGTTCAAGAAGTGCAAGGCCTGCCACTCGATCATCGCGACCGACGGGACCGAGATCGTCAAGGGTGGCCGCACCGGGCCGAACCTGTATGGCGTGATCGGCCGCGGCATCGCTTCGGACCCCGATTTCGCCTATGGCGAATCAATTGCCGCCCTGGGGGCGACCGGGGCCACCTGGGACGAAGCCAGCCTGGCCGCCTATACCGCCGACCCCGCCGCCTATCTGAAATCCGCGCTGGCCGATGACGCGGCCAAGTCGAAGATGTCGTTCAAGCTGGCCTCGGGCGGCGAAGACGTGGCGGCCTACCTCGCCTCGGTCGCGCAGTAACCTGTCGCGAAAGCTGCAAACGGGCGGTCCCTTGGGGCCGCCCGTCGCATGTCGGGGCGTCAGAGCAGGCCCAGGACCGTCAGCCCCAGCACCATCTGGCAGGCCCAGCCGCCCAGAAAGACGACCGTCCGGAGCACCGGCAGCGCCGCCGTGTGGATCAGGTAATGCGCCAGCCGCAGGACAAGGTAGGCCGCCGCCGCCGTCGCGGTCAGCGGTGTCCCCGTCCCGGTCAGGGTCACGACCAGAACAAGCGGCGCGAAGACCACCAGATTCTCGACCGCGTTGTAATGCGCCCGCTTGGCCCGCAGCGCCCAGTCCGCGTCATGCGGATGCGCGCCGGTCGGGTCCCAGATCGCCCGGACCGGGCCAAGCTGGAGGATCAGTTGCAGGATGTAGGGCACCCAGAACAGCCCGGTCATCAGGCAGGTCAGGGTCAGCCAGTACAGCTCGGGCGTCAAGGGCAAAGGCATGGGCACGTCCTTTCATCTGTGGTGCCCAACCGCTTTACCAGCGCCCGCAAACCCCTGTAAGATCGCAGAAATATGCCCCCTGGGCAGAAACAGGATACCAATGATGCGCAAGCAGCGACACGCCCCGGCGGATGCCACCTTGCCCTGTCCGATCGAACTTGCGCTTGACGTGATGGGCGGCAAGTGGAAGGCGGTGATCCTCTATCGGCTTTCCGGGCGCGTCGTCCGCTTCACAGCCCTGAAGCGCGAGCTGTGCCGGATCACCCAGCGCACCCTGACCCAGCAGCTGCGCGAGATGGAGGCCGACGGTCTTGTCCTGCGCAAGATCTATGCCGAGGTTCCGCCCCGTGTCGAATATGCGCTGACCCGTCGTGGCGAAAGCCTGTTGCCTGCGCTGGATGCCTTGCGGTCCTGGTCCGAGGCCGAGCTGTCCGTGCCCCAGCCCGACATGCCAGCGCCCGCGCCCGCGACCTGAACCTGACGGGCGCACGGCTCCGTTTTCCCGCAGTTTTTCTGCCACCTGCCCCAAGATCGTGCATTGCGACGCGGGCGCGGCGCGGCTAAAGACAGGGACACAAGGGAACCGGCGGGCCGACAGGCTCGTGAACGGGCATGTAAGAACGACCAACGCGGAGGACGCCAATGGCGGACGCAGCCATCCACGGCCACGAACACCACAAACCCGGGTTCTTCACCCGCTGGTTCATGTCAACGAACCACAAGGACATCGGCGTCCTTTACCTGTTCGCAGGCGGGCTTGTCGGTCTGATCTCGGTCCTGTTCACCGTCTACATGCGGATGGAACTGATGGAGCCGGGCGTCCAGTACATGTGCCAGGAGGGGGCGCGCTTCGTCACCTCGGCGGATGTCTGCACCCCGAACGGGCACCTGTGGAACGTGATGATCACCTATCACGGCGTCCTGATGATGTTCTTCGTCGTCATTCCCGCGATGTTCGGCGGTTTTGGCAACTATTTCATGCCGCTGCAGATCGGCGCGCCGGACATGGCCTTCCCGCGGATGAACAACCTGTCGTTCTGGCTCTACATCGCCGGGGTGTCGCTGGGCGTCGCCTCGATGCTGGCCCCCGGGGGCGGCGGCGATCTTGGCACCGGGGCGGGCGTTGGCTGGGTGCTGTATCCGCCGCTGACCACCACGGCCGAAGGCGGCTATGCGATGGACCTCGCGATCTTCGCCGTCCACCTGTCGGGCGCCTCGTCGATCCTGGGCGCGATCAACATGATCACCACCATGCTGAACATGCGCGCGCCGGGCATGACCATGCACAAGGTTCCGCTCTTCGCCTGGTCGATCTTCGTCACCGCCTGGCTGATCCTTCTGGCCCTGCCCGTGCTGGCCGGCGCGATCACCATGCTGCTGACGGACCGCAACTTCGGCACCACCTTCTTCACCCCGTCGGGTGGTGGCGACCCGATCCTGTATCAGCACATCCTGTGGTTCTTTGGCCACCCGGAAGTCTACATCATCGTCATCCCGGCCTTCGGGATCATTTCCCAGGTCATCTCGACCTTCTCGAAGAAGCCGATCTTCGGCTACCTCCCGATGGTCTACGCGATGGTGGCGATCGGTGTCCTCGGCTTCGTCGTCTGGGCGCACCACATGTACACCGTCGGCATGTCGCTGACCCAGCAGTCCTACTTCATGCTGGCCACGATGGTCATCGCGGTGCCGACGGGCGTGAAGATCTTCTCGTGGATCGCCACGATCT
>JAKQLM010000383.1 GCA_029567145.1 Pseudomonadota bacterium | reverse complement strand
ACGCAGGGCTTGGCGTAGTTGGCATTCGCGCGGAACACCCGGCGGCGCGAGAGGATGGGTTGGTCATCCTCCAGCGGTTCGGGTTCGACCTCGGGGTTGTGGACCAGCTCGATCCCGAAAGGGGACAGCGATTTGGGGGCGGTCTTGGGGTTGTCGTAGCGGGCGAGGTAGGTCACGAGGTTCGGCGCGGCGTCGGGGTCGACGATCACCACCTCATCGACATCGCCGACAAAGAACCAGTTGTAATAGCGCAGCATTCCGGCGGAAAAGCGTGAGTTGATGCCCCAGCGGCGACGCTCCATCCGGTACATGGTGGGGTCGCGCGGGATGCGGATCACGTTGCAGCCTTCGCAGATGCGGTCGTGTTCGGGGTCGCCGCCGTGCGACAGAATGTACAGGTGCTGACGACCGAACTGGCGGCCGTAGTAATCCACCCAGCGCTGCAGGAAGTAATAGTCCTTGTAGGCCATCGTCATGGCCCCGGCCGGCATCTTCGTCGGGTCAAGCGTGGCGGGGGCGTCGGACATGGAGGCTCACTTGCGGGTCGGGCTGACGCTATCATGCGGCTTTGCAGGCTTTCAAGCGCGGCTGGACGCGCCATCCTTTTGCAAGCGGTCAAGATAGCTGCGCAGAAGTGGCACCCGACGCGGGCGAAAGCTTTCGTCCGCCAGCCGGATATCCTGCATCTCCAGCACCTTGAACCGGCGAAAATCCTGGCGCAGGCAGCAAAAGGCAAGGCACATCACCTCGTTGTCGAGAAAGACCGTGCCCAGCGGCCAGATCCGGCGCTGCGTCTCTTGTCCAGAGACATCGCGGTAGGAAAGGTCGACGGCGCGTTCGTCCCAGGCCGCCTGCCGCAGAAGCTGCAGATGCGGCGGGGCGGGTTTGCGGGGCCGGTAGCGGTAGGATCGGCTGACCGCATGAATCGCCTGGCGCTGCACGCGGTCGGGCAGGGTGGCGATGATCTTGGCCTGCGCCTCGGCTGCGGCACGGGCCAGCATCGGATCGCCGGACAGGGTGACCTCGGCCAGTCCCAGAACCAGCGCCTCGACCTCCAGCCGTGTGAACATCTGCGGCGGCAGGGAGGGGTCTTCGGTCAGGCTGTAGCCGACGCCAGCCTCACCATCTATCAACGCGCCGCCGGCCCGAAGCGCCTGGATGTCGCGGTAGAGCGTACGTTCAGAGACCCCTGTCTCGGCGGCCAGGCGCGCGGCGGTGACCGGCTGCGGCAGCATCCGGAAGGCAGACAGAAGGCGGAACAGGCGGTCGGACTTCGGCATGGCATCCTGACAGGTTCTGGCAGGAGCGGAAGCGTAGAACGGGAACATCGAAATGCAAAGGAGACATGACATGCTGACCCTGTTCCATTCGCCGCAAAGCCGGTCCACCACCATTCTGTCGCTGATCGAGGAGATGGGAATCCGCGACCGGATCGACGTCCGGGTGGTGACGATTCCCCGGATGGACGGTTCGGGCGCCCGCGATCCGGCCAATCCGCATCCCGAGGGAAAGGTCCCGGCGCTGGTGCATGACGGCGTGGTGATCACCGAACGCGCGGCGATCATCCTGCATCTTACGGCGCTGTTCCCCGACAGCGGGCTGGCCCCCAGGGTCGGGACGCCGGACTGGGGCGCGTTCGCCACCTGGATGGCCTGGTATCAGGGCGTGCTGGAGCCGACCTTCATCATGGAGGCGGCGAATTTCTCGCATCCCTGGATGGTGGCGGCGGTGCGCGACCACAAGACGGCGGTGGCGCGGCTGCGGGCGGCGCTGGACAAGGGCCCGTGGCTGATGGGCGAGACGTTCAGCGCGGCGGATATCCTTTTGCACGGGCCGTATGTCTGGTTCCCCGATGCCGCTCCGGATGATCCGGTGATCCGCGACTGGATTGCGCGCTGCGCGGCACGCCCGGCCAGCGTCAGGCTGCGGGCCGAGGACGCCCGGCAGATGCAGGCGGCGTGACGGCCTATCCTGGCGGGCGGCGCGACAGTTGCACCGCCAGGATCCCCGCCATCGCGATGGCGACCCCCAGGATGTCCAGCGCGCGGACCTGTTCGCCAAGAAGCGCGGCGGCGATGGCGACCCCGAAGAACGGGTTCAGGAAGTGGAACGTGGCGGCGCGGGTGCTGCCGATCCGCCCGACCAGCAAGAACCAGATCAGCGTCGCTGCAAGGCCGGGAATGGCGATCTGGTAGAAGAAGGCGGCGACAAAGGCGGGGGACCAGCGGACAGAAAGCGTCTCTGTCATGGCGGAAATCGCGCCCAAGGCGACTGCGCCGACCAGCATCTGCAAGCCGACGACCATCAAGAGGTTTCCACCCGAGGAGGCGCCCTTGACGGTCAGGGTGGCGATGGCAAGGGCCAGTGCCCCGCCAAGGCAAAGCGCGACTCCCACGGGGTCAGCGCCGCCAGAGAGCCGGCTGCCCATGATCAGGCCGACTCCGGCAAAGCCCGTGACCAGCCCAAGCACGCCCAGCGGCGGGATGCGGTCGCGGAAGGCCAGCCAGCCCAGCGCGGCGGCGATCAGCGGCATCGAAGCGGCGATGATCGCGGCCAGCGAGGCCTGCACCCACTGCATCGCGACGAAGTTGAGGCCAAGGTAGGCCGCGTTCTGGCACAGGCCGAACAGGATCACGGCGCGGGCCTGGGCTGGGGGAAGTCTCCAGCTTTGGCCAAGCGCGCGGGCGATCAGGACGGCGACAAGCCCCGAGATCAGGAACCGCACCGACAGCGCAGCCAGCGGCGGGGCATGGGCGACGATGATCCGCGCGGTGGCGAAGGCCGAGGACCACATCGCCGCAAAGACGGTGCCAAGGAGAAGCGCGCGCAGGTCCATGGCGGGTTGGTGCAACGCCCGGTCGCGAAGGTCAAGCGGCGGGCGGCTGCCACAGCTCGATCGGGGTGCCGTCGGGATCGTGGATACGGGCGAAGGTGCCATAGCTGCCATCACCGTCCCAGTCGGGGCGGGTCTCGACCGCGATCCCGGCGGCGCGCAGGTGCGCGATCATCGTTGGCAGGTCATCGACGCGCAGGTTCAGCATCCATTGCTTGTCGGCGGCGAAGTAGTCGGTGCTGGCCTTGAACGGGGAGAACACCGTCGGCCCGGCGTCCTGCATCCAGACCGAGGCGTCGGGCTGGGTGATGCCAAGGTGGGTGC
>JAKQLM010000379.1 GCA_029567145.1 Pseudomonadota bacterium | reverse complement strand
ATCCTTGCGGTCGATCATGTTCTCTTGTGCAAAGGTCATCCTGTCAGCCCTTCTTGCAGAGAACTTCGACACGGCGGTTCTTCGCCATGCCGCTGGCCGAAGCGTTCGACGCGACGGGTTGGGATTCGCCGTAGCCCATCTCGCTTTCGACGACCGCGCCGACCGACCGGGCGACATCGGCCACAGTCTTGGCACGGGCTTCGGACAGACCCTGGTTATAGGCGTCCGAGCCGCGGCTGTCGGTATGCCCGGCGATGGCGTAGGAAAAGGCGTCCGAGGTGGTGAAGAACGACTCCAGCTTGCGGCGGCCGTCCGTGGTGAGCGTCGCGCTGGCGGTGGCAAAGAAGGCGTCCGTCGATTCCGACAGGCAGGACACCTGTTTCAGGCAAACCGGCTTGCCGGTCTTGGGGTCGCGGCGCGGCACCATGTAGCCTTCGGTCCCGCCATCGGCCCACCAGTGCTGGCAGCCGTCCGCATCAATCCATACGCCCCATTCGATCTGACCCGTGACAGCCGCGTCCTGCGCCATCGCCATCGGCCCGATGACAAGGCACGCGCCTGCGACGGCTGACGCCAAACTGCGTCGCAGCATGCTTCCCATCTTCATCAATGCCATTCTCCTTTGATCTCGACCCAGCCGAGTCACATGTCCCCTCATTGCCACCTATAAAGCAGCCTTCAAATGGCAAAGAGAAGGAATAGAATGGCGACACCGGGATTTTATCGGGCCGCTGTGGTCAAATCCGGCAGTTTTTGGCCGATCTGCAACAGTTTGAATAGGTCAAGCCAACCGGGAAACCATCTGTGCCGCCAACGAGTTGGATGACGAACTTAAGACTCGCACGCGCGCAAGTTGTCCGATTCGGCCCTCGGGGTCGGTCACATGGACGGCGTGCAGGTGATCGGATTTGCCAACCATCTGCCCCGGCAGGCGTCCGGGCTTTTCGTACAGCACCGTCACCTCGCGCCCGACCATCGCCACTTGCGCCGCGCGCTGCTGGGAGGTGATCAGCGCCTGCAGCTCTTGCAGCCGCGCATCGGCGATCTCGGCTGCAACCGGCGGCTTTTCCGCAGCGGGCGTGCCGGGTCGGGCCGAATACTTGAAGCTGAACGCCTGTCCGAACCCGACCGCGCGGATCAGGTCCAGCGTCGCCTGGAAATCGGCGTCCGTCTCGCCGGGGAAGCCGACGATGAAGTCCGACGACAGCAGGATGTCGGGCCGCGCGGCGCGGATACGCTCGATCAGCCGCAGGTACTGGTCCGCCGAATGCTTGCGGTTCATCGCCTTCAGGATGCGGTCCGACCCCGACTGCACCGGCAGATGCAGATAGGGCATCAACTGCGGCAGATCGCCATGCGCGGCGATCAGGTCGTCTTCCATGTCGTTCGGGTGGCTGGTGGTGTAGCGCAACCGCTCAAGCCCCTCGATCTGCGCAAGCTCCCGCAGCAGGCGGGCCAGTCCCCAGCTGCCCCCCGACCCGGCCCCGTGGTAGGCGTTGACGTTCTGGCCCAGCAGCGTGATCTCGCGCACACCCTGCGCCACCAGCCCGCGCGCCTCGTCCAGCAGGCGGTCGACCGGACGGCTGACTTCGGTCCCACGCGTATAGGGCACCACGCAGAAGGCGCAGAACTTGTCGCAGCCTTCCTGCACGGTCAGAAAGGCGGCAGGCCCGCGCAATGCCTTGCGGGCGGGCAGCTGGGTGAACTTGTCTTCCGCCGGAAAGTCGGTGTCGATCTGTCGCCCGCCCGCCGCGACCATCTCGGGCAGGCGGTGATAGGCTTGCGGACCGACCACAAGGTCCACGACCGGCGACCGGCGCAGGATCTCTTCGCCTTCGGCCTGCGCCACGCAGCCCGCGACACCAACCTTCAGGTCCGGCTTCGCCACCTTCAACCCGCGCAGGCGGCCAAGGTCCGAGTACAGCTTTTCCGACGCCTTTTCGCGGATGTGGCAGGTGTTCAGCAACACCATGTCCGCCTCTTCGACCACATCCGTGGTGACATAGCCCTGCGCACCCAGCGCTTCGGCCATGCGTTCGCTGTCGTAGACGTTCATCTGGCAGCCGTAGGTCTTGACGAACAGCTTTTTCGGATCGGTCATGTCTCGCGGCCCCTGCGCTGGACCGGGCACTTACACCCGTTCGCCCAGCGCGGCAACGCCGGGATCAAACCGCCGCCGATGGGGCGGACCACAGGCCGCCGTTTGCTGCAGGCGCGATGCCCCGGGTTTAGCGGGCCGCGACACCTTGCATCGCCGCCAAGGATCGCCGAGTCTGTCCGCACCTCCAGTCCGGGCCTCGCATGCGCCATCCGTCGATCTCTGCGTTTTTGAACACCCGGTCCGGGACGCTGGCCAAGGGTCCGGTCGCCCTTGTCATGGCCGAGGACGAGGTCGAGATCGACAGCACTCTGGCGCACCTGCAGACCTGCGGCTTCCGCGACGTGATCCTGCTCGCCCCCGAGGGGGTCGAGGTCACGCCCGACCACGAAAGCGCTGTGCACATCGTCACGCATGACGTCTTTGCCGAAGCGGCCCTGCCCAATGCCGTCAACGACATGATGCAGGCCCTTGCCGGGGCCTGGGTGCACTACTGCTACAACGCCGAATACCTTTTCTACCCATTCTGCGAGACGCGGCGCATCGGCGAGATGCTGACCTTCCACACCGAAGAACGCCGCAGCGCCATGCTGACCTATGTCGTCGATCTTTACGCGGGCGACCTTGGCCAGAACGGCAACGCCGTCAGCCTGACCGATGCCTGGCTGGACAAGTCGGGCTACTACGCCCTTGCCCGCAAGGACCCTGCCCGCAACTGGGAACCGAAGGACCGCCAGATGGACTGTTTCGGCGGCCTGCGCTGGCGGTTCGAGGAACACGTCCCCTGGACCCGGCGCAAGATCGACCGCATTTCGCTGTTCCGCGCCAAGCCGGGCCTGCGGCTTTTGCCGGACTTCACCCTGACGGATGAAGAGATGAACACCTTTGCCTGCCCCTGGCACCACAACCTGACGGCGGCGGTCTGTTCGTTCCGCACCGCAAAGGCGCTGCGCGCCAACCCAGGCTCGCGCCATGCGGTGCCGACCTTTCGCTGGCACAACTCGGTTCCGTTCGACTGGCACAGCCAGCAGTTGATGGATCTGGGCCTGATGGAGCCCGGCCAGTGGTTTTGACGTAACGTCCGATTATCTGCCCACTGTTGAAACTTCGCCCGAAGCACTACGTTTCAGGATGGATGGGAAACCATCTTGTGGGAAATCGTGGTGTGGGTGTGACCAGTTCGGGCGGGGGAAACCCCGCCCTTTTTCATGCGCGGCCCTTTCACACGCCAGTAATCTTCACACGCCTGTGATCGGCTGACCGAAACTTCGTCCCGCCTCCCTCCGTTCGTTTGAGTGTGACAGCCGGATGGTCCGGCTGACCCAACAGTTGGAAGGTGTTCCCATGTCGCTTCGTCTTGCCCTTTCCGCCGTCGCACTTGCCGGCCTTGCCAATGCCGCATATGCCGCCAACCCCGATGTCGGTGGCGCACCGATGTTCGAGACCAAGAACATCGTTGAGAACGCCGTCAACTCTGCGGACCACACCACCCTTGTCGCCGCCGTCAAGGCCGCAGGCCTTGTTGACGCGCTGATGGGTGACGGTCCTTTCACCGTCTTTGCCCCCGTGAACGACGCTTTTGCCGCCTTGCCTGCGGGCACGGTCGACACGCTGCTTCTGCCGGAGAACAAGGACCTGCTGACGAAAGTCCTGACGGCCCATGTCGTGGCGGGCGATCTGACGCTTGCCGATCTGCGCGCCAAAGTCGGCAGCGATGGCTACGCGAACCTCAAGACCCTTTCGGGCGACGCGCTGTCCATCCGCTTCAAGGGTGATACGGCGATGATCTATTCTGAATCGCGGAACATCGGGACCATCACCATCGGCGACGTCGACCAGTCCAACGGCGTGATCCACGTCATCGACGCGGTCATGGTGCCGAAGTAAGCCACCGACAGTCTTGACCACTGCAGGGCGGGGGCCACCCCGCCCTTTTCAGTTCCGGGAAGGAAGCAGCCGAAGGACTTGTCGCAGGGGTTTCCGCAATCGGACGCCGTCAGGCCCGGCGCAGGCGGATCACCACATCGACCCGCGCCACGGCCATGCCGTCTGGCACGCGCGGTAGCGTCGCGATCTGCAATTCCTCGGCCGGGGCGTCGGTCAACGTGTTGCTGTCTTCCCAGTAGAAATGCGGGTGGTCGTCCATCCGCGTGTCGAAATGGCTTTTCGACCCGTCCACGACGACCTCGTTCATCAGGCCCGCGTCACAGAACGCGCGCAGGGTGTTGTAGACGGTCGCCAGGCTGACCCGCTCTCCCGAGGCGCAGGACAGCGCGTACAGGCTTTCCGCGGTGACATGCCGGTTCTGGCCGTCCCCGACCAGCAGCGATGCCAGCGCCAGGCGTTGCCGGGTCGGACGCATCCCGACCGAGGCCAGCCATTCCGCGCTGCGCTGGGTTTCGACAGGGTCCATTGCCGGGATCATCCGCTGCTTGAGTTTGCCTCTTATAGGGGAAAACGCCCCCAAGGTTCAAATCCTATTCCCGATAGGTGGCGCGGGCGATGCCCCGGCGCAAGGGGACCGCGACGACAAGACTGACCGCCAGCATCAGCCCGCCCGCCAACCACAGCGGCAGCTTCAAAGCTTGGGCCCGCCCGACAATCGGCTCTCCCACCCCGACCACCCAGCCGGACAAGGCGATGCCCAGCGGGATCATCCCCCAGGCCAGAAGCCGGTACAGGCTGTTCACCCGCCCACGCAGAGCATCCGGGATCAACCGCTGCCGCAGGCTGACCGACACGATGTTCCAGGTGATCCCGGCCATCTCGAAGACGATGAAACAGGCCGCCAGCAGCCAGCCGTTCGGGGCCAGCGGAACCGCCAGCAGCAGGACCGCACTGACCAGCAGCGCCAGCTGCATCGTCCGCCCCGTCCCAAGCGCGGCCGCGATCCGGTCGCCAACCAGCCCCGCCGCCGCCCCGCCAAAGGCAAAGGCGGTCAGCATGAAGCCGTAATCCTGCGCCGAAAGCCCAAGGTTTTCCTGTGCGTGCAGGACCATGGCGAACATCACCGCCTCGAAGCACAGGTTCCAGACCCCCGTGATCACCGCCAGCAGCAGCAACAGGGGTTGGCCCCGCAGATAGCGCACGCCTGCCATCAGGGCCGGTCGCCAGCCTTCGACGGTCTGCGCCTCGGGGCGAAACTGCCCGCTGACCCGCAGCATCAGCAGCGCCGCCACGGCATAGAAGACCGCGTTGACCGCAAAGGGCAAGGCCAGCGCCGCCCCCAGCAGGAACGCGCCCAGGGCCGGGCCGATCATCTGGTTGGCCAGCGCCTCTACCGTCCAGAGCCGCCCGTTGGCCCGCTCCAGCCCGGCGTCCGGGACAATCGACGGCAGCAGGGCCTGCGCTGCGTTGTCGCGAAAGACCTCGGCGATCCCGACCGCCAGCGCCGACAGGCACAACGCGGCAAAAAGCGGGGCCGAGCTGACGCCCTCCATCGGCGCGGGCGGCAGCGGCCCCTGCACCGCCAGCGCCGCGGCGGCGCACAGGAAGGCCAGCGCCCGCAACCCGTCCATGGCGATCACCACCCGGCGGCGGTCCAGCCGGTCGGCCACCAGCCCCGCCGGAATGGCAAACACCACCCAGGGCAGGCGCAGCGCCACCGGCACCAGCGCGACCAGCCCCGCATCCCGGGTCAGCGTGGTCGCGACCCACACCCAGGCCAGGACCGCGATCCCGTCGCCTAGGTTCGCCAATCCCGTCGCCGCCAGAAACCGCCGGAACATCCCTGCCTCTCTTGTCCAAGGCGTCAGACTTGCCACTCTTCCCCGCCAAATGCTAGTCATGGGGAAACGCTTATCGGGGGACCACAAGGGATGGCGTCGTATCCTACCAGTTTCGACAAAGAGGCCCTTCTGGCCTGCTCACGCGGCGAGCTTTTCGGCCCCGGCAACGCCCAGCTTCCCGCGCCCCCCATGCTGATGATGGACCGGATCACCGATATCTCGGAAGACCGGGGCGAACATGGCAAGGGTCATGTCGTGGCCGAGTTCGACATCACACCCGACCTGTGGTTTTTCGACTGCCACTTCCCCGGCAACCCGATCATGCCCGGCTGCCTTGGGCTTGATGGTCTGTGGCAGCTTACCGGCTTCAACCTGGGCTGGCGCGGCTGGCAGGGGCGCGGCTACGCGCTTGGGGTGGGCGAGGTCAAGCTGACCGGCATGGTGCGCCCGGACCGCAAGAAGCTGACCTACTACGTCGATTTCACCAAGGCCCTGACCACCCGCCGCCTGACGATGGGTGTCGCCGACGGGCGCGTGGAGGCGGATGGCGAAGTGATCTATCTGGTCAAGGACATGAAGGTCGCGCTGAGCGAGGCCTAGGGCCCTAGCGCAGCCACGACGTCAGATTGGCCGCGCAAGCCACTGGCTGGGGCTTTGCCCGGTCACACGCAAAAACTCGCGGTTGAAATTCGACTTGGTGTTGAACCCGGCCTCCAGCATGGCCGCGGTCACCGACGCACCGCCTTGCAACAGTCGGCAGGCTTCGTCCACCCGCAGCCGGTTGATGTAGCGCGACACGTTTTCGCCCGTGCCCCGGTTGATGGCAGCAGACAGCTGCTTGGCGGGAAGGGACAGCTTTCGCGCCAGCCGGGCAAGCGTCAGCTCGGGGTCAAGATAGGGCTTCTGCGCCGCCACGTAGCTCTCCAGCCGCCCCAGGATCGCCAGATCGCGCGCCCGGTCTTCGGGGCTTGGCTCGTCAGGTTCCGGCCCGGCATCCCGCCGGCTTTCGATGGCGGGCGTCAGGCTAAGGACCCCCAGGGCCAGCAACGACAGCGAGGACACCAGACTTGGCACCCAGGCCAGGACATGCGCCTCGCCTTGCGCATGGGCAAAGGCCAGAGCAACATCGCACAGCGCCGAGGCGATCAGCGCCAGCGCCAGCACCTGCCAGGACCGCAGCGACCGCGCGCCATTGTCCAAAAGGCTGTGCGGCAGACTGTCCTCGCCCCGCGACAGCCGCAGCAGCATCGCCACGCCATAACTGGTAAAGGACAACGGGATCAGCAGGTCCAGGAGCATCGGTTGCAGGGCCAGGCAGACCAATCCCGCCACAGGTCCCGCCGCATGCCAGACCAAAGGCTGCGTCACCGGCCCCGCCGCCCGGGCAAAGGCCGCCCAGCCGACCGCCGGGATCACCAGCGCCAGGATCGGCTGCACCGGCCGCAGCGCGGCAACGCCGTAATGCTGCACCAGCGCGATGATCGCCGACTGGATCGCGCAGACGGCAATCAGCAGCAGCAGCGTCGGATGTGTCTCGCGGCCGATCAACCGGATCACGAAGAACGCCGCCAGAACGGCAGCGATGAACAGCGGGACCGGGAAAACGGGCATGGGCAAACCCTTGGGGCTGGGGGACGTCCGGACGCAGCCTTGTCCTAAATCCGGTTCCGCGCGACCTCAATCCGGTTTCAGGACGCGGCAGATGCGGCGGGCTGGCAGCCTTCAGCCACGCAACCCGCTTTGAAGGACCGTCACCATGAACCTTATTCCCCTTTGCCTTTTCCTGTT